>CALJEJ010000085.1 GCA_938074745.1 uncultured Endomicrobiia bacterium | reverse complement strand
GTTTTAATATACAAAATTATGATAAACAACAAGTTCTTACTGAAAGTGGTACTTATGGTAGTGAAAAACAACGAGATTTTTCTTTAGAAACATATTATTATTCAGGATTACGAGTTTTAAAATTTATTTATATAGAACCATATATTTCGTATAAACTAAAAGATTCTAACCAAGGGTATCTACATTTTAAAACATTTGCTTCAACACCTACATTTTATGCTGATTTTTACGATTATACAAGATTAAGTATTTCTTTACCAATGAGTTTTTATATTACCAAAAACAAAAAGATAACATACAGACCTGAATTTGAACGTACTTTATACACTTCGCGGTTACCTCGTGATGAAGAAAACAATTTTGTTGATGGAGAAAAACAGGTTAACAATTTGTTCCTTCACACGATTGCGTATACGTCACAAAGTGAAGATGAAGTTAGAAAAGTTACTTTGTTTTACACATTTCAACAACAAAGTTCTAACACTAAGTTTGAAAAATATTTTCCTTACAATTATACAGGCCATTATTTCGGGTTACAGTTTAATTATTCTTATTAAGGTAATAAAGAAGGTGCTTTGGTTGTCTACAAGAGTGCGAGTTTGGAAAATTATTTATGTATTTCTACTTGTTTTCTTTTATAGTTTTCTTTATTCAGTCCCGCACATTTCTGGAAAATATGTCAAAGGCCAACCTAAAGATAAAGTAAAACAGTTGCCTGATGTATCACATTTACGTAAGAAAGCTGCCCCTGCTATAGAAATTGCTAAAACACTTTCCACTGTGGGAACTAAAAAAGTTGCTGTTACTATTGTAGATTTTGAAGACCAACAGTTTTCTCCTGGTTGGGTTGACCAAGTAAACTTAACTTTTACAAAATTGAAACAATACTATTCTGAAGTTTCGTATAACAAACTTAACCTTGAGATAACTTTTTTTTACAACGGTGGTTCTACAGGTACATTAACAGGGAATGAGACAGCTTATCGTATGGATTATAATATGGGATATTATGGACGAGATACTGAAGATTCGCTTGCACAATTGGTTAAAGATGCTCTCACTGCTGCAGGTGGTGCTGTAAAGAAACCTGATTATGATTATGTAATGGTATTACATGCAGGATATGGGAACGAATCAACTTCAAACCCTTCTGATATATGGTCGGTATACATTGATTGGAATGGCCCTGTTTACGGGTTTACTGACGGGACTATTGTTCCAGAAAAAGAACAAGGTGCTTCTCCCGTAGGAGTTGTATGTCACGAGTTTGCTCACCAGTTAGGCCTCCCAGATTTGTATTACAATGAAGATACGGGACAAAAAAGTGTTGTTGGCAAATGGTGTCTAATGGATTACGGTGTTTGGCTTAGTTCACCAGGTTCACTACAAGGTTCTTCTCCTGCACATTTATCTGCTTGGTGTAAGTATTTTTTAGGCTGGATTGATGTAGAAGTTGTTTCTTCTACGAAAAAAAATGTACAACTTCCATATATTGAATCTTCTTCTAATGTTGTAAGAGTTCCCATTATTACTGCAACTGACCCTGACAATGAATATTTTTTGTTAGAATATCGTAAGAAAACAGGGTTTGATATTGCTTTACCGAACAGTGGATTACTTATTTGGCGGATAGATGATAATATTGCATCCAATCCCACCAGATTAAAAAATAACGATATTAACTCAGGTGTACCGCATTACGGTGTAGACCTTATAGAAGCAGACGGTACATCTGCTGGAGATAATTATGGTGATGCAGGCGACCCGTTCCCCGGAAGTGAGGACAAAATAACTTTTGTTCCACGAGAATATGGTGTATTTGCTTATAATGGCAACCCTATAAATATAATAATCACAAACATAACTCAACCTAATGATGTTATTAACTTTGATATAGTTTCATTCTCAGGGTTATATGTAAAAATAACTAAATTAGACAGATTAACACCTTTAAAAGATGTCAAAATTTATGTTTATAATAACTCAACATCAACTTTTACTTATTCTGGCAATAACGGAACTGCTATTTTAGAACTTTCCAGTGGTAGCTGGACTGTGGAATATTCTAAAGAAAATTATCAAACTGTGGTAGAAAATATTATAATTGACCCGGAAAAAATTTTGGTAAAAAATATTATCTTACGTTATGAACCTTCACTTGTAGTTTCTCAAAACAGTTTTGTTATAGGGAACAATTATTTTGATTATACTAAGATGAACACAATGTTGTTCAGGTATCATATCTCAGAACCACAGAATGTAAAAATTGTAGTTTATGATATTGCAGGTAATGTGGTGAAAACATTTGATTACCAATATCATTCCGTGCCAGGATATTACGAACAATTATGGGACGTAAAGAATGACCGTGGGGAACCACTTTCTTCAGGGTTATACTTTGCAGTAGTTAAAACAGGTTCTTACACAAAAATAGAAAAATTTATCATTAAGAGAAATAAATGAACCTAAATTGTTATTGGAAGAAAGTTGCAGTTATATATTTACTTTTTTTGTCTTATTTTACTTATTGTGAAGATTTGCCTATAGTAAACCTTACTGTTGGTAAAAGTTTGTCTTTAGGTAACGAGATTGCTGTGGTAAATAATAACACATTGAACACAATCACTAACCCTGCAATGTTAGGTGTTATAAAAACACCGTATATTTTGCAAACAGGACGGTTAGTATATTATGCAGGCACAACGTACGATTTTTTAGGTATCGTAGGGTCAGATATTGCACAAGGAGTTGTTTTAGGGTTGCTTATAGACAGATTTTCTTCAGGTGTGATAGATATCCGAGATATTGACGGTGTTCCTACAGGTGAAACTACAGAATATAAAGTTACGAACGCGAATATAGGCATTTCTGCACAGTTGTATCCAAAGTTATGGTTAGGTATTAGTGTAGCAGGTTTTTGGGAAAAAAGTAATGTTGAAACAAAATTTTTCGCTGGCAGTTGTGGAATAGTATACGATTATCTTATTTCCAATAAAATAATAAAATCAATCCGTTTAGGTACAGTAGTGAAAGGTTTCGGTGTAAACAAAAATATTGTTCATCACGAAGGTGTTTCTTTAATAGTAGGCCCTACGGAAATTGTTTTAGGTTGTGAAAACAATACAGTTGATGTTTATAACAATAAAATAAAATTTGGGATAAACATTAACATCTTAGGTTCACAAAATACGGACCGCAATTTTTGTTTAAGTTTTGGTACAAGTAGAGGATTTAATGGTAATTATCTATTAAATTATGGTGTTGGTATAGGGATAAAGTTTGATTGGTTTATGTTAGACTATTCTTATAACCAACACGATTTTTTAGGTGTAACACATAACATAATGTTAGGCATTCCGATAACAAGTTTCTAACCTTTAACGAACTTATCCTTGCTGGAACATGTCAAACAGGTGTATTAACTGATGAGCTATTTTTTATTTGGTTCTTAAATACAACACTGTCCCTATAATCAAAAACAAAATGTTAGGTATCCACATAGAAATGTTCGGGTTAAGAACATTTATTTCAGCCAATTCCCTACAATAAGATAACAATGTCCAATATATTA
>CALJEJ010000084.1 GCA_938074745.1 uncultured Endomicrobiia bacterium | reverse complement strand
AGGTGCTCTAACATATTTATTTTCTAACAAAGTTGAAACAATCAGTTCGTACATCATAAATTGTAATTCTTGGTTAGGGACATAACCTGAATTGTATAATTTTGTTCCTTCTTCTACAGACAAAGCATAGTAAGAAATATGTTTAGGTTTTTGTTGTAATGTTAGAAATAAATCAGTTTCAATATGTTTAATATTTTGGTTTGGCAAACCAAAAATTAAATCAAAACTATAATTTATTATACCTAACTTTGTCAATATTTGTAGTGCGGTATAAATATTTTCTATTGTATGGTTTCTTCCTATGGATTTTAATATTTCTGTATCAAAACTCTGTATACCAATACTCAGTCGTAATACATCTGTTACTTTAAAATCTTTTCGTAAAGATACGATTTTATTAATACAATCTTTTAATACACTTATTTTTTCTTCTGAAACACTTTCAGGATTAACTTCCATAGTAACCTCTTCTACTTGTGTAATATCAAAGTGTCTCTCTATTATATTAAACAATTTTTTTATTTGTTTTGGCTGTAATAACGATGGTGTTCCTCCGCCAATATATATTGTTGATATAACAGGGAAATATGTTATTCTTGACGAACTTAAAAAATTTACTATTTCGTGTTCTAATGAATCTAAATATTGAAAAATAAAATCTTCTTTATCAGAAACGGAATAGAAATCACAATAATTACATTTTGATTTACAAAACGGAATATGAATATACAATCCTAATTTTTTCATAATTAAGATGTTAATCTTTTTAGTATATTTTCAATTTCTGAAAGTTCTACGTCTGTATTTATACAAGGTTTGTTAACAATTATGTTTGGTATACCTACAACTTTATATGGGTAGACTTCTTTTATTCCTAAAATAAGTTCTGGTCTACAAGCAACTGCTATTATATAATCAGGGTTAACTTCTTTAACAAACATTTTTGCTAAATTTCCTCCAGATGCTACCTTTATTTCTATGCCATACTTTTCTTTTAATTTAAGTATATCTTTAATTTTACATTTGCCACAACTATGACAGTTGTCTATAGAATAAATTAAATTGTAGTTGCAATGAAAATATTGTAAACACCGTGGTAACAAGATTAAAACATTTTTTATAGAGGTTGTTTTAGAATTTAATATTATTTTGTTGTTTAATTTAATTATCCAGTTTAATATTTTATACTTATTCCGTAATGGATTCAATAATGCGACTGTGCTAACCAATGGTAAAAATAGATAATAGAAAATAAATTTCATAAAGTATGTTATTTATTCAAATCTATCTCCAACATTAACTCTATAGCCACATAAAAATTCTCTGCACCACATACTACGTTTATTTTCAGGTTGCAACTGTAAAATTTCAAGTTGTGTGTTATTACCACATTGAACTACAATGCTATCATTGTTTATTTTAATAATTTCTCCATATGAAAATGAATTATATTGTCCGGTGTTATCCTCTACAACTTTTGTATTCAAAATTTTTACATTGCAAGTTTTCCTTCCGAATTTTATAATGCTATATGCTTTTGGCCAACGAACTAATGCTCGGACCAAGTTGTGTATTTCATAGGCACTTTTTGACCATATAATTTTCCCTTGAGATTTTTTTATTTGAGGTGCATAAGAAACTTCACCTGACTGTGGTTGTTTTACAATATTACCTTTTATAATTTCATTGATACATTCTTTAAGCATCTCACAACCTAATACTACTAATTTTTTAGATAGACTAAAATAATTGTCATCTTTAGTAACCTCAATCTTTTTTTGTAAAAATATATCTCCGGTATCCATTCCTTTGTCTAACCAAAAAATTGTAACTCCTGTAGTATTATCACCGTTAATCAACGACCATTGTATAGGTGCAGCACCACGGTATTTCGGTAATAACGAAAAATGTACATTCAACATCCCTATCTTATGTAATTCAATAATTTCTTGTGGAATAATTTTACCATAAGAGACAACTATACTTAAATCAACAGAATAAGAATTTAGAAAATTCAAAAATTCGCTTGTGGTAATATTGTCAGGGGTAGAAATATTTAAACCAAATTTATTTGAGAAAAGTTTTACTGCAGTGGGTTGTAAATTTAACCCTCTACCTTTTGGTTTATCTGGCTGTGTAATAACAGTTAACAACTTAATTTGAGGAATTTTGATTAATGTTTCAAGAAATGGTATTGAAAGTTCGTCAGAACCCCAAAAAAATATTTTCATAACTTCGCCCAACGAGTTCTAAGAGAAAAGAAATATGTGGCATAAAACTTTGTCCGTTTTAATAGATACATCCTTTGGATAAATTGGATACCATACACATGGTCAATCTCATGTTGTAATACACGTGCTAATAAACCATCCCGAGTAATGATATGCTTTTTGTTTGTAATATCATAATACTCAACTGTAACTACAGCGCTACGAGGTATTTTTTCAAAATATCCGGGGAAAGATAAACATCCTTCTTCTGCTACAATTTTTTCTTTACTATAACTTAATATTTTAGGATTTATTACTACTAATGGTGAAAAATTTTTTTCTTTTATATCAATAACAATAATTTGTGCATCAATTCCCACTTGATTAGCAGCAAGACCTATCCCGTTATAATAATACATTGTTTCAAACATATCTCGGACAATAGTTCGTAGTTCAGAATCAAATTTTACTACAGGCGACAATTTTTTAGTTAAAATTTTATGTGGATATTTATAGATTTTTAACACACTCATATTTGTCTAAATAACAGTTTTTCTAATCCAAGCAAGATATTCTTTATTACCTGCAATTATTGGTATGGAAATGATTTCAGGAACTTTATATGGATGAACTTTTTTAATCTCAACAACAATTTTGTTAAACAATGACTTTTTAGTTTTCATAATCAACAATATTTCTTTATCTTTACAAATTTTATTTTCCCACCAATAGACAGATTCTACTGATAAAATTTTATTCACACAAGCTACAAGTTTTTGAGCAATTAAATGTTGGACAAGTTTATCAACATTTTTTAAAGGTGCGGTTACAAGAATTATTATGTATTTATCTTTCATAATTGTATCCACTGTTTTAATTTATCCACGTAAGTTTCTATTAACCTCTGTGTTTCACGTTCACGTTGGGTTTCTGCATATATATGAAGGAATGCTTCGTCAGGATCAGGAATAAATAAAATCCAGTTTTGTGTTTGTGCAGTTTTATCTTCAAACCATATTTTTACACCGTCTATAAGTTCTAACCTACAATTTTTATCTCTTTGTGTTTCTTCTACAAGTTGTCTTATGATGAATCCTTTTTTATCCCAAGGACAAGGAATTTTTTTATGAACAACATTAAAATCTGGTATTTCACGTTTTATTCGGGACAATTTTGTTTCTTGTTTTGCTAAGAGTTCTAAAATTTTACCTATAGCAAACATACCATCAAACGCAGGTTGAAATTCTGGGAATATATATCCACCTAACCCATCACCTACAAACCTTACCAAAGGTTTTCTACTTTCTTCAGCAATATATCGTGGTAAGGTCTTGCAATAAACAATTTCTACATCTTTACGAGAAAATTTTACTATCTCTTTTATCACATTTGACACGTATACAGGAACTACAACTTTATGTTTTTCTTCTGAAGATAAACTATTTAATTGTAACATCATTACAACCATTAAACTTAACTGTGTATCTAAAATTTTCCCTTTGTCATCTACAAGATAAACTTTTTCTGCTGAATTGTCTATCATGAATCCTACATCAGCATCTAATGTAGTTACAATGTTAGATAATTGTTCTAACGCACGGTTCAACTCTTCTTCAGTACGGACAATTTTTGTTGGGTCTACGAAAGCGTTTAATGAAACGAGTTCTATCCCTAACTTACCTAAAATGCTCGCAAACACGTTCACTGCAGAAGAATAAGAATAATCTAAAACAACTTTTAATTTTGCGCGTTTTATTGCTTCTACGTCTATAGAACGTAAATATCCGTCTATATAATACTCATTAGCTCTTGGTGGCAATATTATCTCGCCTACTTCTTCAGTTTTAGCTCTTGGAAAATCTTCTCTTAAAAACAACTGTTCTATACTTTTTTCCTGTGCAACACTAATATCATTACCGTCTTTATCAAAAAATTTTATTTCTAACACATCAGGATTTTTAGGAGAAAGTCTCACATGTATTCCACCAGCATCGCCTTCTTTACCTAATTCATAGCGGACTACTGGCGGTGGCGAAGTTCTTAAATCCCCCACTTTTACACCTGCAGATAACAATCCTGAAATCATTGTACGTTTAATCATCCGAGATGCTTTATGTGAATCACGAGAAGTTATCACATATCTTCCCTTACCTATCATTGCACCAAACGCTGCACCAAGTTTTGTAGCAAATTCTGGAGTAATTTCAACATTTACCAAACCAGTTACACCACTAGAACCAAACAACATACGTGACCATTTTTCTTGCCAAACCAAACTTGTAGAAAGTATAGCACCTTCTTCAACAAACTTTTTAGGCCAAAGTTTTAAGTTTGCTTTAATATGTGCACTGTCTCCTATTACACATTCTTCACCTATTACAGTATTAATTTCTATCACTGCGTTAGTACCAATTTTACATCCCTTAGCAATAACATCCTCTTTTATTGATGCTCCTTTTTTAATATGCACATTGTCCATAATTACACTACCAAAAATTGTACATTCATCTTCAATTATACAATTATTTCCTATAACAGAACGGTTAATTTTAACGTTATTGCCAATTTTTGTATTATCACCAATAATAACATATCTGTCACAAACAAAATTTTCACCAATATTAACATTTTTACCCAAAGTTATCTCATTATCTGCAAACTTTACTGATGTTCCTTCTAAATGTAGTTTAACTTTTTTTTCTAATATATCATAATGACAAAATCTATACTCCTGTAGAGTTCCCACATCTTTCCAATATCCATCTAAGACACAGGCATATATTGGTTCATTTTTTTGCAACAATTCTGGAAATAAATCTTTAGAAAAATCGTAGGGTATATTTTCTGGTATGTAATCAAATATCCGTTTGTGGAACATATAAATTCCTGTATTGACTTTATCAGAAAACACCTCTCCCCAAGTCGGTTTTTCAAGAAAACGGTTTATTCTATAATTATCATCGTAAATCACAATACCATAACTTAACGGATTTTCTACACTAGTTAGTGCAATTGTTGCAAGAGATTTTTTTTCAATATGGAAATTTATAAATTTTTTTAAATCAAAATCTGTGATTATATCTGCAGAAATCACCATAAAATTTTCTTCTTTGATATATTCTTTTGCAAATCTTACACATCCAGCAGTACCTAAATCACCTGTAGGTAACAAATACTTTATTTTCACACCAAATTTACTACCGTCACCAAAATATGAAGTGATAAACTCATGTTGGTAAAACAGCATCACTACTAAATCTTCTATATTAGCAGATTTTAACAACCGAACTACATGTTCCATCATTGGTTTGTTTGCTACAGGGACCATAGGTTTTGGTATTATACTTGTTAGCGGACGTAATCTTGTTCCGAACCCTCCGGCCATAATAACTGCCTGCATATAAATTCCTCCAGTTATAAATTTTTTAGTTATATTGTTTATTTAGTTTTGAATTTATTAATATAAAAATATATTCAAAATTTCAATTTTTAGTAATTTTTAGTGATTTTTATGAAACTGAAAGTTTCTTTAACTTTAATTTTCATATTTGTAACGTTAATATTTAGTTGTTTTACATTTTATATCTTCAGTCTACTAAAAGACTTACCTTCTGCTGAAGAATTAAAAAATTACTCTCCAGTACTTTCTACGAAAATTCTTGACCGTAACGAACAACTTATCACAGAATTGTTTACTGAAAAACGTACTTGGACACCATATAAAGATTTCCCTTCACATTTAAAACTTGCAGTATTAGCAATTGAAGACCATAAATTTTATCACCATTGGGGAATAAATCCAAAACGTATAGTTAAAGCAGCTATTGACAACCTTATTCGTGCAAAGATAAAGGTTGGTGGTTCTACTATTACACAACAACTTGCTAAAATTGCTTTTTTGTCACATAAACGTACTATAGAACGGAAATTAAAAGAATTACTGCTTGCTTTACAATTAGAACAAAATTTTTCTAAAAACGAAATTTTAGAGATGTATTTAAACCAGGTATATCTTGGCCATGGAGCTTATGGTGTTGCACAAGCAGCGCGAATATATTTTTCTAAAAATGTTTCAGAACTTACACTTGCAGAATCTGCTTTAATTGCAGGACTAATTCGTTCACCATCTCATTATTCACCTATAAGACATTTAGACCGTGCCATAGCTCGCAAAAACGTCGTATTAAAACGAATGTTGTTACTAAACTATATTTCTAAAGAAGAATATAAGAACGCAGTTGTAGAAATTCCAGTAATAAACCAAACCCCAGTATCATCATTTATTGCTCCTTATTTTGTAGAGTATGTAAAAGAACAACTGGAAAAAAAATATCCTTCGGAAATGTTATATTCAGCAGGGTTGATAGTAAAAACTACACTTGATTTAAAATTTCAAAAATATGCTGAAGAAATTTTTGAAGGTCAACTGTCTGCACTGGATAAAATTTCTAAATCTTCAGAACCTGTACAAGGAGCTTTTGTTGTATTGGACGTAAAGACAGGCGAAATTCTTGCTATGATCGGTGGAAGAGATTTCAAAAAATCACAGTTTAACCGTGTAACTCAGGCGTTAAGACAGCCAGGTTCTGCATTCAAACCAATAGTATATCTCTCAGCGTTAGAAAACGGTTTTACGCCAGTATCTATTATTGAAGATACTCCATTGTTATTCTACAACGACGGAATTGATTGGCGCTTACTTTCAACTACAACAGATTATACTACATTAGATTTCAAAAAATTTGGTGTTAAAGATTATAACGAATTTATAAAAGAAATGGACAGATTAAAAGAAAAAAATAAATTGTGGATCCCTGAAAATTATCGTAAAAAATATCATGGAAAAGTTACTTTACGACGTGCATTAGAGTTTTCGTTAAACTCTTGTTCTATCCGATTAATAATGGAAATTGGACCTAGTACTGTAATAAAGTATGCACGGGAACTCGGTATTACAACACCACTTACAAACACTTTTTCGTTAGCCTTGGGTGCATCTGAAGTAATCCCGTTAGAACTTGTCTCTGCATATTCAGTATTTGCTAATCGTGGGATAAAAACACAACCTTATGCAATTATTGAAGTTAGAGATAGATTTGGAAATGTTATAGAAAAGAACCAACCTCAGGAAAAAATTGTTTTATCGCCAGAATCTGCTTATTTAATTACAAGTTTATTAAAAGGTGTGGTAGAACGAGGAACTGGCATATACGCATCTAACTTAGGGAAAATTTGTGCTGGTAAAACTGGAACTACTAACGATTGTGCTGATACTTGGTTTATTGGTTATACACCAGACATTATTTGTGGTGTTTGGGTAGGATATGACCAAAGAAAGACTTTAGGTAGGGACGCTACAGGTGGTAGAATTGCTTGTCCTATATGGACAGAATTTATGAAACTTGCAACAAAAGATATACCAAATAAAGATTTTGAAAAACCTGACAATATTATAGAAGTTCCTATTGACAAATCCACAGGCCTTCTTGCAGGACCTGAAACTAAACCTAAAGATGTCTATATTGAAACTTTTCTTCGTGGTACAGAACCTAAAATTTTTAGTTATGCTACTGTGATTTCTTCTTCTACCTTATCAGAACCATCTTCTTTAGAACAAGAAACCGGATTTTAAATCTAAATTTTTACTTCTTGTCAAGTTCAAATGCTTTATGTAGTGCTTTTACTGCAGTTTCTGTGTGTTCTCTTTTTATTATACACGAAATTTTTATTTCTGAAGTAGAAATCATTTCTATATTTATATTTTCTTTTGCTAAAGTTTCAAACATTTTTGCAGCCACACCTGGATGACTTTTCATTCCCACTCCTACTATAGAAACTTTTGCCATATCTTCTTCATATATAACCCCAGCTGCGTTAAGTTCTGAGTTTACTTTTTGTGTAACTTCTAATGCTTTTTTTAAATCCGTAGAAGATATTGTAAAAGAAATATCATTACATCCTTCTCTTGCCGCTGACTGAATTATCATATCTACATTGATATTTTCTTTTGCTAACTCACCAAAGAGTTTTGCGGCAACACCAGGCTTGTCTGGAACATCTAAAATAGACATTTTTACTTGGTTTTTATCAAAAGTTACTGCTTTAACTACTGGCTCTTCAATTTTTTTTATTATTTTTTTCTTTTTCACTTTTGTTTCTCCTGTGTGTGAAATTTATTGTTCTTATTAAAACTATATAAACAACCACAATAGTTTTGGCGATAAAGGTTATGTAATTTTGCAAATTGTATTGTTTGTTTGAACCCGTCTGATTTTTTAAAATCTATTTGTAAAAATTTTTCTTTCCCTATAGACTTTCCTATATCAAAAATTTTTTTAGTATCTTTATATGGACTTATAGTTAAAGTTGTGCTAAAAAAATCGTATCCGTATCTATTACATATTTCAAAAGTTCTTTCTAACCGTAATTGATAACATAATAAACATCTTTTTCCACCTTCAGGTTCTTCTTTGTAAATATCACAAACTTTATGCCATTGTATGTTATCATATTCACCTTCAATAATTTCTATGTTATAAACTTTGGCTACATAATCTACAACTTCACGACGAGTTAAATATTCATTGTACGGTTCTATGTTAGGATTGTAGTAAAATCCAACAACATCATATCCATCTTGAAACAATTTCTTTATACAATACGCAGCACAAACACCACAACAAATGTGTAACACCACTTTTTTATTCGCCATTTTTAAAATTTTTGATTAAGACATTATTTATAAACAATTGTTCCTGGGGTATCTACTAAACTTGATTTTATTTCAAGTTTCACATTATACTTCTTAGCAACTTCAACAGCTCTTGACATCATAACCTGTGCACCTGACCCTGCCATTTCTAACATTTCGTCATAAGTTAAATAATCTATTTTTCTTGCTTCAGGGACTACTCGTGGGTCTGTTGTATACACTCCTTCTACATCTGTATAAATTTCACATACAGGAGCATGTAACTTCGCAGCCAGCGCTACTGCTGTAAGGTCAGACCCGCCACGACCTAAAGTGGTAATATCTTCATTTGGATTAATTCCTTGAAACCCTGCTACTATGACAATTTTATTTTGATGAAGATAATATAATATTTTCCTTGTATCAATATCTATGATTCGTGCTTTAGTATGATATGAATCTGCAAAAATTCCAGCTTGAGGTCCTGTAAGAGAAATTGCGTCGTAACCCAAAGAATGTAAAGCCATAGCTACCAATGCTATAGAAATTTGTTCTCCAGTAGACAATAACATGTCCAATTCTCTTTTGTCAGGATTTGAAGTTATCTGATAAGCTTTTTCTATAAGTTCATCGGTAGTATCTCCTGGAGCGGAAACTACCACTACGATATGTTTATACTTCTTTTTTTGGTTTACGATTATTTTAGCCACATTTTTTATTCGTTGAGCAGTGGCAACACTTGACCCACCAAATTTCATTACAACTGGTCTAATTTTCATAATTTTTATCCCACCTTTACTCCAGTAGAAACAAAATTTAAAATTTTGTAGTTAAGTTTTGCGTCAACATATCTCTGTCCTAAAGCACATACTTTTTGTGCAATTTTTTCAGTTAATATACCTTTTTTATAAATTGCAATAATACTTGACCCAGAACCACTCAATGCAACACCTAACGCAGAATTGGATAAACAAAGGTCAAATATTTTTTTCATCCAAGGGATAAGTCTTGCTCTATATGGTTGGTGTAACCAATCCTTCATTGCAAAATTTAGCATTTCATATTTTCGTGCTATCAATGAAGATATTAGTAGTGCAACATTACTTAAATTTTTCGTCGCATCAGAAAAATTTACTTTCTTTGGTAAAACTTTTCTTGCTTTTTCAGTAGGAACTTTTATTTCTGGAATTATTACTAAACAAACTAAATCTTCAGGTAGAGTAAGTTTTACAAATTTCACTTCTCTGCCAATAATGGTAGAACAACATAAACCACCAAACATCGCAGGAACAATATTATCCGGATGACCTTCAATTTCTACAGCAATATTAAGTAACTCTTTGGTAGACAATCTCTCACCACAAATTTTATTTCCCAGCACCACTCCTGCAAGAATAACTGTAGCAGACGAACCTAACCCACGACATACAGGAATGTTACTTTTTATTTTTATATCTAATTTAGGCACGGGATGGTTACATCTTTGACAAACTTTTTTTATTGCTTGGTAAATCATGCTGGTTTTATCTTTTGGGATTATATCAAACCCTTCTCCTATAACATTTATATTTAGATCTTTAGTTAAGCCTTTAGGTGCGATATCTACTTCAAATTCGTTATATAAACTTAAAGCTACACCTAAACAGTCAAACCCAGGACCTAAATTTGCAGTAGTTGCTGGAACTTTAAGTTTCATAAATTTAAATACCTAATTTTGTAGATTCACGCATTGCACAAAACGAACCACACATTGAACACACTTTCTTTGTTTTACTTTCAATTTTTTCCCGTTCCAATTGGAACTTAAAACTGTCAATTACATATTTTTGTTGTTTTTTCCAATCTAACGATTTTCTTGCTTTTGACATTTCAAGATCAATTTCGGATATTTTATATTTTTTTCTTTTTACAATATCAGCGGCATGTGCTGCTATTCGTGCAGAAATAACACCTATGTAAACATCTTCTACAGTAGGCAATCTTAAATGTTCTGCAGGAGTGACATAACATATAAAATCAGCACCTGACACTGCAGCAATTGCCGCTCCTATAGCAGAATTTATATGGTCATACCCTGCAGCTATATCAGTTACAAGAGGACCTAAAAGATAAAACGGTTTCCCACGGGAAAGTTTCTTTTGAAGTTTTATATGTTGTTGTATAGTATCCATAGGCATATGTCCTGGGCCTTCTATCATAACTTGTACACCTTCTTTGTTAGCAATTTTTGAAAGTTCTGACAATGTTTTAAGTTCTGCAATTTGTGCTTCATCATTAGCGTCTGCAATACAACCTGGTCTTAATCCATCACCTAAACTTAAAGTTAAATCATATTTTTTTGCAATTTTTAATAATCTATCAAAATGTTCATACAACGGATTCTCTTTTTTGTTTTTCACAATCCATTCAGATAAAAATGCGCCTCCACGACTAACTATACCACAAACACGTCTATGTTTTTTTAAAATTTCTATATTTTTGAGTGTTATTCCACAATGAACTGTTATAAAATCTACTCCATCTTCTGCATTTTTTTCTATCACTTCAAAAATATGTTCTACAGAAATATTTTTTATTTGTCTATGTTTTCTTAATGTTTCACATACAACTTGATATATTGGTACCGTTCCTACAGGAATAGACGAATGATTTATAATTTCTCGCCGAATAACATCAATTTCGCCACCTGTTGAAAGATCCATAACAGTATCAGATTTAGCTTTTATTGCAGCATCAAGTTTTTTTAGTTCAAGTTTAATATCAACTAAATCTGGTGAAGTACCTATGTTAGCGTTAACTTTAGTTCTTAATTCTTTACCTACGGCAACAATTTTACGGTTAGATTTTATATTTTTTAACACAACAACTTTACCTGTAATAATATTTTTAATCAACTCATTTTTTTCTACTTGTTCTTGTAGAGAAATTTGGTTTATTATATCAGGAACTTCACCTTTTTTTAACAATTCTATGATTCCCATCTTTTTATACCTATCAAGTTTTTAATAAAACTGACTTAAATAATTTTATTGTAGAAATCAAGTTTTTAGTATTATACAAACCAGACATCGTACAAATAGCATCAATGTGAACATCTGACAACAATCTTACATTTGTTTCGTTTATTCCACCTACAGCTACGATGTATTTTTTATTATTTACAAGTTTACAGACCTGTTTTACTACTTCCACACCAACTGGGCTGTAGTCAGGTTTAGTGTTGGTAGCAAATACAGGACCTATTGAAATATAATCTATGGGCAATTTTATTGCCTGTCGTGCTTGAGATAAAGAATGTGTAGAATAACCTATTAAAAATTTTTTGTTTCTTAGAATGTTAGCAACAATTTGTCTTGCAACATTTACAGGTAAATCATCTTGGCCAAGATGTACACCATCGGCATTAGATGCTATTGCAATATCTAATCTATCATTTACAATAAATATTTTTCTGTATTTTTTGGTAATCTCTCTTATAACAGTTGCTACTTGATAAAAATATTTTGAAGTAAAGTCTGTAAGATTTTTTATTCGTAACTGGACAATATCAACACCAGAATTACAAATTTTGTGAACATATTTTTTATATTCATCTACACGTTCAAACTCCGGTAAAATACAATATACTCCTTTGATTATTTTTTCTTGCATAATAACTGAACCACTTCTTTTTCTATATCATAAATTTTATATCTTAAACTTTTAACTTTCATAACTTTTTTAATGTTCACAAGTTTAGAAATTTCCTCTAGCACACGTAACGATTCTGTTACCCTGTGCAAGTTTGCAAATACTAAATCATGCGATTTTGTATATTTTTTTTCTACAACATTCCTACCTGGATCTTGAACACTGTTACGCGAACTTACTAACTCGGGATAAAGTTCTAAAAAAAGGTTAACTAATCTATGTCGTAAAATCCGCAGTTTAGTATACATTTGAGGTTGGTTATAAAAAAACCGCAATACATCTTCAACTACTCTAATACCCTCTGCTGCACGGTTAACGTTAGCATCTATAATTCGTAAAATTTTGTTATTCACATTTTTTTTATTTTCTTAATAATATTAGTAGTAGATTTTCCTTTTACAATTTTTATCCGAACAATTTTAGGTACTATTCCATAACCTACTATATCTTTTATTTTGTAATCAGCGCCTTTAACTAACACGTCTGGTTTAAGTTCGCCAATGACACGGTAAGGGGTGTCTTCGTCAAACAACACTACATAGTCAACATATTTTATACTATCTACAATCAATGCGCGCTCTTTTTGATTTAGTATAGGACGCTTATTACCTTTTAGTCTCTTAACTGACTTATCTGTATTCAAAGCAACAATTAATACATCAGCTAACTGTTTCGCTTTTTTTAACAACGTAATATGGCCAGCATGTAAAATATCAAAACATCCGTTAGTTAATACTATAGACTTTCCGTTAGATTTAATTTTTTTAACAATTTTTTTTAATTTTTGTAAGGCAAGTATCATTTTTATTTTAAAAAGAAGAACTAAGCTTTTCTTCTACAAGGGCACAAATGGTGTGAATTATAGTAATATGCATCTCCTGTATCCTTGCAGTATCGTTGGAAGGAACATTAATACAATAATCTACCATTTCTTTAAGTTTTCCACCGTCTTTTCCAGTAAGTCCTATAGTAATACAATCATATTTTTTTGCAACCTCTATTGCTTTAAGAACATTTTTAGCCTCACCACTTGTAGAAATTCCTATTACAACATCACCTTTTTGTGCTATTGCTTCTAACTGTCGTGAAAAAGTTATTTCATAACCATAATCGTTCCCTAAAGCAGTAATAATTGAAGTGTTTGTAGTCAAAGAGATAGCATTTAATGCTTTACGTTCTTTTTTAAACCTGCCAACAAGTTCTGCAACAAAATGTTGTGCATCAGCTGCTGAACCACCGTTGCCAAATACTATTACTTTTTTGTTGGTATTATATGCATCAATAATCTTATTAATCACAACATTTAAAATTTCAATATTAACTTCGTTACTTAGATAATTTTTTTTTATTTCAATACTTTCTTGTAGAATCTGTTTAATTTTATCCTTACTGTTGTTCATAAATATATCGTTGTAAAAAATTTGTAGTAACATTACCTTCACAGAAAGCTTGTGTTTGAAGAACTTTTTTATGAAATGGTATTGTAGTTTTTATTCCTGTAATTTTAAATTCATCCAATGCACGTAACATTTTTGAAATAGCATTTGGCCTATTGTTTGCTATAACTACTAACTTTGCTATTAAAGAATCATAAAAGGGTGGAATTGTATAACCATTATATATATGCGTATCTATTCTAACTCCGTTTCCGCCACTAAAAATTACGTTTTCTATTTTCCCAGGTGAAGGTAAAAAATCTTTGTCAGGATCTTCTGCATTAATTCTACATTCTATTGCATGACCTAAGATAGAAATATCGTCAGAAGTAAATTTTAACTTTTCTCCTGAAGCAATTAATATTTGTTCTTTTACCAAATCTAACCCACTTTTATGTTTTATTCCTGTAACAAGTTCAGTAACTGGATGTTCTACTTGTATCCTTGTGTTCATTTCTATAAAATAAAACTCGCCATTTTTGTCCATTATAAACTCCACAGTACCAGCAGAATAATATCCTATTTCCTCCACAAGTTTTACTGCTGCTCGGCCTAACCTCCTTCTTAACCGTTCGTCAATTTTTATACATGGACTTTCTTCAATCAATTTTTGATGTCTTCTTTGTATAGAACAATCTCGTTCTGGGAAATATACCACATTGCCTTTCTTATCTGCCAAAATTTGTATTTCAACATGTTTTGGTTCTTCAATATATTTTTCAATGTACACTTTATCACTACCAAACGCTTTTTTAGATTCTTCCATAGCAGTTAACAAAGCAATTTTTAGTCCTTCTTCTGAAGTAACTATTCTCATTCCTTTCCCACCACCGCCTAACGCTGCTTTAACTATTACGGGAAAACCAATTTTTTTTACTTCTTTTACCACAGCAGGATCTTCAGGGTTGGTAATATTTTCTTCAATTCCGGGAAGCACAGGTACACCTGCTTTCTTTGCAATCGTTTTTGCAAGAATTTTATCGCCCATTTTTTCTATGGAATCTTTTGATGGACCAACAAAAGTTATTCCGCAAGTTTCACATATTTCTGCAAAATAAGCGTTTTCAGCTAAAAACCCATACCCTGGATGTACTGCATCAGATTTTGTAACTTCACAAGCTGAAATTATGTTTGGTATAGAAAGATAACTTTCAGTAGCGCTTGCAGGACCAATACAAATTTTTTCATCTGCTAAGATAGTATGTAAACAATCTTTATCTGCTTCAGAATAAACAGCCACAGTTTTTATACCCAATTCTTTTGCTGCACGAATTATACGAACTGCAATTTCGCCACGGTTAGCTATTAACAACTTTTTTATCATACCTTTTAACCTTTGTTATTTTGTTGTTTCTTCTAATTCCAAAATAAACAGTTTTTGACCATATTCAACATATTGTCCATCTTCAACCAAAACTTTTTTAACAATACCATCAACAGGTGATAAAACGTCACGGAAAATACGCATCGTTTCTATAAGAGCAAGTTTTTGTCCTTGTTTAACTTTCGTCCCTTCAACAACGAACGGTGGATGGTCTTTTGTCGTTGAAGTTAAAAATTTACCTACAACAGGTGATTTCACCACATACTCTTGTGGAAAACTTTTTTCTTGTTGGGCAGTAGGTTGTTGTATCGTTTGTAAAACTGTTTTTTGGTCAGTTTGTAGCTGATTTAGATTTGACAAAACTTGTTTCCCAACGAGATTTTCGTCACGTTTAAGATGCAACTTCTCTCCACTATCAGTTTCAATTTCTATTTCTACAATATCGGTATTTTTTAAAAATTCTACATACTCTTTTATTTGGTCAATCTTTAGCATGGTATTTATTTAATTTATTTTTTATTTTTTCTTGCTTTCCATCACTACTGCCTGTGCTAAAGCAAGTTTTGCAATTGGAACTCTATACGGAGAACAGGAAACATAATTCATGCCCACTCTATGACAAAACATAACAGAATCTGGGTCTCCACCATGTTCACCGCATATTCCTATTTTAAGTTCAGGTTTCACTTTCCTACCTTTTGTGATACCTATTTTGATTAACTCGCCAATACCATTAACATCAATTTTTTGGAACGGATCTTCAGGAAGGATTTTCTTCTCAAGATATATCGGCAGGAAACTTCCAATATCATCTCGTGAAAAACCAAACCCCATCTGAGTTAAATCGTTCGTACCAAAAGAGAAAAAGTCGCATACAGTGGCAAACCTATCTGCAACTATACATGCACGCGGAATTTCTATCATTGTTCCAACAGTTAATGGTAATTGTTTTTTAGTCAACTTAAACTTTTCTAAAACTTCTTCATAAACTTTTTCTATAATAATTTTTTGGTCAATAATTTCTGTTTCTGTAGATGTCACAGGTATCATTATTTCCGGAAAAACTTTCTTTCCTGACTTTATCAACTCAGCAGCAGATTCTAATATAGCACGACACTGAACTTCTGTAATTTCAGGAAATGCTATACCTAAACGAACACCACGATGGCCCATCATAGGATTAACCTCGTGCAATTTTTCTACGCGTTTATTAAATTCTTCTATAGAAATTCCAAGTTGTTGAGCAAGTTTATTTCGTTCTTCTTCTTTTCTTGGGACAAACTCGTGTAACGGCGGATCTAACAACCGAATAGTCACAGGTAAACCTTCCATTGCTTCTAAAGTCTTTTTAATATCTTCTTTCATAAATGGGAAAAGTTCTGATAACGCTTTTCTTCGTTCTTCTTCTGTTTGTGAAACTATCATTTTACGAAGTAAAAACAAGGGTTCATCAGAACCTTCACCATAAAACATATGCTCAGTTCTAAACAACCCAATACCTTCTGCACCAAAACTTCTTGCTTTTTTAGCATCTTCGGGTGTATCAGCATTTGTTCTAACTTTAAGTTTACGAACTTTGTCACAGAGTTTCATAAATTCTACAAAATAAGGGTTCTCTTCTGCTGCTTTGATTAACGGTAATTGACCTAGGTACACATTTCCTTTAGTACCATTTAAAGTAATCCAATCACCCTCTTTAACCACAACATTTTTTACTCGGAACTCTTTTTTACTATAATCAATATGAATATCTCCAGCTCCTACAATACAACATTTACCCCAACCACGTGCTACCAACGCAGCATGTGAAGTCATCCCACCACGTGCTGTAAGTATTCCTACAGCAGCACGCATACCTTCAACATCTTCAGGATTTGTCTCTTCACGTACAAGAATAACCTTCTTTCCTTTCTTTGTCCATTCCACAGCATCATTTGCTGTAAACACCACTTGTCCCACTGCACCACCGGGTCCCGCAGGTAATCCTTTAGCAATAGGTTTAACTTCGTTTTCTTTTACTGGGTCAACTATCGGATGTAATAATTCGTCAAGTTGTGAAGGAGAAACTCTTAATATCGCTTCTTGTAAAGAAATAAGTTTTTCCTTATACATCTCTACGGCCATACGAACCGCTGCAGGACCGTTACGTTTACCTACACGACATTGTAACATCCACAATTTACCTCTCTCAATCGTAAATTCTATATCCAACATATCCCGATAATGTTTTTCTAACCGACGTTGAATAGAATAAAGTTCTTTATAAACTTTAGGAAATTGTTTTTCTAACGATGGTAAATGTTTGTTATGTTCTGTTTTCCCAACCTCGTTAATAGGATATGGAGTACGTATTCCTGCAACAACATCTTCTCCTTGTGCATTAGGCAACCATTCACCATAAAACACTTTTTCTCCAGTAGCAGGGTTTCGTGTAAAAGCCACGCCTGTCCCTGAATCTTCACCCATATTACCAAACACCATCGCTTGAACATTTACAGCTGTACCCCAATCATCTGGAATTCCTTCTATTCTTCTATATGCAACTGCGCGTTTACCATTCCAACTTAAAAATACTGCGCGAATGCCTCCCCATAATTGTTCCATTGGATCTTCTGGAAATTCTTTTCCTAAAACTTCTTTAACTTTAGATTTGTAAATTTTAACAAGTTTCTGTAGATCTTCTGCAGTAAGTTCTGTATCCTGAGTTACTCCCTTTTTTTGTTTCATTTTTTCTAACTCTTTCTCCAATTGGACTCGGATACCTTCACCTTCTTTAGGTTCAATACCCTCTGCTTTTTCCATAACTACATCTGCATACATTTGTATCAACCTACGGTAGGCGTCGTAAACAAACCTTGGATTGTTTGTCATTTTAATAAGTCCGTTAACAGTTTTTTCACATAAACCTATATTAAGCACTGTTTCCATCATCCCCGGCATTGATTTACGAGCACCAGAACGAACTGAGACTAACAACGGATTCTCGCTATCACCAAATTTATGGCCCATAATTTTTTCAATATATCTAAGTCCTTCGTTAACTTGTTCTTCAAGTCCCGGAGGATATTTTTGGTTATTTTTATAAAAGTAAGTACATACTTCGGTAGTAATTGTAAACCCTGCAGGAACAGGTAAACGTAAATCAGGATGGCCAGCCATTTCTGCCAAGTTAGCACCTTTGCCACCTAAAAGTTCCTTCATTTTTTCATTCCCTTCGGCTTTCCCTCCACCGAATAAATATACATATTTAGGTATACGAGTTGTTGTTTTACATTTTGATTTTTTCATACCAACTTCTCCTTTCTTTACACACAAGATTTGAAAAAAAATAAATATAAAAAATTTTGTTAGTTGTCAATAACATCTTATAAAAATGCAGTTAATTCTGCAAGTTTTATCTCTAAACCTTGAGGTAATAAACGATTATTTTTGTCATATACTTTTCTATCTATAATCTTAATTTCATTGTCGGCAATTAAACATAAAGTTTTTTTCACCAAAGGAAGTTCATATTGTACACCTTGTTGCCGAATTTTGTCAAAATCATACTCTTCAATTTTGAACCTACAATAAGTAATCACTGGACCTCGGTCTAAATCTTCAGTTACTATATGTATCATAACCCCATGTTCTTGATGTTTTTCTTTTATTATAGTGTTTATTACTTCTTGCCAAGTTCCTTTAGGACCCCAAGGTAACGCTGGATGTAAGTTTATTACAGTAAATTTCTGGCACAAAAATTTGCTTAAAATCAACATATATCCAGCAAGCATAATTATGTCTACATTAAATTTACAAATCAAGTTATAAACTTCTTTATCAAATTTTTCCCGCCACAGTTCTATATCAGTTTTTCTTACTTCTGGCAAGAATTTTTTTGACGAAAACGTTATTACTGGAATATTTAATTTTTCTACTTCATTTATAAACCTATCGCTATTTTCAGCTTCACCTAATTGCCGGTTTAAAAACACAAATTGTATCTCAGCGTTAAGTTCATTATTTTTTATTGCATTATAGATATAATTGAATATCTTTAACGATGTTTGACCTCGGGATGTTGCAAACCAACCTAATTTAAGTTTACAACTCATAACTTATTCTAGAAGGTTTACACTATTACAACTTCAGGTTTAGAAGTATTACTATCTATAATTTTACCAATAACTATCCCTTGGGAATTTATAAAATTTAACACTCTTTTAGTGACTGTTGGACTAACTATTAATACCATCCCAATTCCCATGTTAAACACACGGTACATCTCTTTCACAGGAACTTTCCCTTGTTGTTGAATAATATTAAATATTTTTTGTGGTTTCCAACTGTCTTTGTAAATAACTGCTTTAGTATTTTTATTCATTACACGCACAATATTATCGTAAAACCCACCACCGGTAATGTTCACAATTGCTTTTATTTCTTTATTAGGTTTAAACTGTTGAAGTAATCTAAGGATTTGGTTTACATAGATTTTGGTAGGTTCAAGAATACCTAAAGGAAGCAATTTTTTAAGTTCTTGTGGCGAAAAAATTTTTCTTATTAAAGAATAACCATTTGAATGTAATCCTGAAGAATATAAACCAATAATTTCATCTCCACTGACAACATTTTTACCTGTAATAATTTTATCCTTGTCAACTATTCCACAACTAAACCCTGCTAAATCGTATTCATCGTTTTCATAAACCCCCGGCATTTCTGCTGTTTCACCACCTAACAATTTACACTTTGCTTGTTTACAACCTTTAATAATCCCTTCCATTATTTGTTTCATTATACTTAAATTTATTTTTCCAATAGCAATATAATCTAAGAAAAATATTGGTTTTGCACCACAGGTAATTATGTCATTTACGTTCATTGCAACAAGGTCAATCCCTACAGTAGTATGTCGGTTAAACAATTGTGCAATTTTTAGTTTTGTTCCTACACCATCAGTAGTAGCAACAAGATATTGTTTATCGTTAAGATTATACATCCCACTAAAAAAACCTATCCCTGGGACACGTTTTTTTATCCAATCTACGAACCTGTTTGCTTTGTCAATATCTACACCAGATTCTTTATATGTCAGCATGATACTAACCCTTTCTTACCAATATCTTTACGATAATATTTGTTTTCAAACATTATTTTTTCTACTGCAGAATATGCTGTATCTATCGCAACACTTAAATTATCGGCTAAACCTACCACACCCAATACTCTGCCACCAGAAGTGTAATAATCATCAGCAACTTTTTTCGTCCCTGCATGAAAAACTAATACATTGTTCATATTGTTCACAGTCTCAAGTCCTAAAATTTTTTTCCCTGTGTCGTAATTTCCAGGATATCCTTGAGAGGCCAAAACTACACAACAAGCATATTTTTTTACAAAAGATAACAAACAGTTGTTTAGTTTTTTTTCTAAAGTTGCAACAATTATTTTTAGCAAATCTGTTTCTAACAATGGTAAAACAACCTGTGTTTCTGGATCACCAAATCTACAATTAAACTCTAACACATACGGTTGTTCATTTTCTTTGCCTATATTTTCTACCATTAAACCAAAATATATTATTCCATTATATCCTAATCCAGAACTTTTCACACCTTTAAGAAAATTTTGTATCACTTGGGTATAAATTTTTTCTTCTAACCGTTTTGAAACAAAAGGCACTGGCGAATACGCACCCATACCACCAGTGTTAGGTCCTCGGTCTCCATCATAAACCTGTTTATGATCTTGCGAATGTGTCAAAGGAAGAATTGTCTCACCATCACAAAATGCTATCACTGAAAGTTCCACACCTGAAAGTTTTTTTTCTATTACAACTTTTTCTCCTGACCGTCCAAAAACTTTGTTCACCATCATATCATAAACAACTTTTTCTGCTTGTTGTAAACTGTCGCAGACAACCGCACCTTTACCTGCAGCAAGACCGTCAGCTTTCACTACAACACCGTCAGGATATTTCTCAAACATATCACAGAGAATTTTTTTTGCCTGCTGATAACTTTCTGCTATATTAAAATCTGCAGTCGGAATATCATAATCTTTCATAAATAGTTTTGCAAAAACTTTACTACCTTCTAACTGTGCTTGTAATTTTGTTGGACCAAATACTGGAACTTTTTTTTCTTCAAAGAAATCTTTAATACCATCAACTAAAGGTTGCTCTGGACCTACTACTACTATATCAATTTTGTTAGTTTTTATAAATTCGTATATTTTATCTAATTCAGAAAATTTTATATCCACACATTCTGCTAAATTTGCAATTCCGCCGTTACCCGGTATACAATAAATTTTGTTTATATCGGTTGACTGAGATAATTTCCATACTATAGTATGTTCTCGACCTCCAGAACCTAAAACCAATACATTCATTAAAAATTCTCCTTTTTTAGAAAAACAGAAGATGTTACAATAGAATTTAGTTGAATTTCAAGTTGATGACATTTTTCTTTTAAACTATCTTGTGGTTTTATTTCCATAGGCGGGCCATATAAAACATACACTTTTGAAAATGGCAAAGGTAAAATATACCTGTCCCAGTTGTTCAACTGTATTTTGTGTTTGACTACCACACGCACAGGAATAATTACACCGTTAACCCTTTGTGCAACAAACACAGCACCCGGTTTTACTTTAAACGCAGGACCTTTAGGACCATCTACTGCAAACGCACAATCTTGTCCTGAAAGTAATTTATCAACTAATGAAATAGTTCCTGATGTATACCCTTTTTTTGTAGACCCACGAACAAGATCATAACCAAACTTTTTAAGAATCCGTGTCTGCAACTCACCATCTCGGGATAAACTTGTCATTATGACAAGCTCGGAATGTCTGTGAAGAAAAATTAATACAAACTGTTCACCATGAAAAAATGTGTAAATAATATTTTTATTCTTCCGTTTAACTTCTTTAACTATATCAAAATTTATCCTTTTTATCTTTAATGTTCGGCCAATAGTCTGAATAATAAACCATGCTAACCAACTAAACAAGTTTAATTCTAACCATTGAACATACTTAATTTCACGTAACTGTTTTAGATATTTTAACATTTATGAAAAAAATTATTTCTTTTTAAACCAGAATAGGTAATTTATTGAAGAAAATTTTGGTACAAGAAGACTATTTTCATACCTTAGACCAATTTTAGCAGGGTCTATCAAACAAAACAATTCAGGATAAACTTCACAAGGAAGTGTAAAAATTGAACTAAGTTCTTGTTTTTCTTCCAACTGTTGTTGCAAAATTTTATATGTAAACCTTAATGCTGCATCCAAATATTCTAGCAATAATGACTCTACTACTATCTTTTCAATTTCTTTATCTTCAGTTACAGAAATATTTTCTACCTTTTCACCTAAAGTAACCAAAATGAAAGTTATTAAAGAAACATTTTTGGGAATATTCTCAATTTTTGACTTAATTTTTTCAATCCTTTTATCTTCAATTTCAAAAGTTTCAAACAGTACAGAAGGTAACACAACTTCCGCAATTTTTTTGTCTACTATTGTCACCATTGTTTCTATTTCTGAAGTAATACAGATATTGTTGCGCCTTAAATTGTTATAAACTTCTCTGATCCGAGGGACAATCTTGAATTTTTTAATTTTCATTTCTTTGTTAATCTATTATACTCTAGTACTATTGCACTAGCAATGTATATGCTTGAGTATGTACCAACAATTATACCAAATAACAATGATAATGCAAAATCTTTTATTATTTCGTTACCTAAAATATATAATGATAAAACAGCAATAAAAGTTGTTGCAGAGGTAAGTACCGTACGAATTAAAATCTGGTTGATACTATAATTCATAATTTTATCTAAAGTTTCTTTACGTAAAAGAGATAAATTTTCACGTATACGGTCAAAAATTATTATTGTATCATTTATAGAATATCCAGCTAATGTTAATAATGCAGCAATTACAGAAATTGTAATTTCTTTGTTAAGCAACGTTAGAAAACCTAATGTTAAAACTACATCATGTATTAGCGCTATAACTCCTGCAACACCCCAAATGGAAGATTTAAATCTTATCCCAACATATATTATTATTCCAACTAAAGAAAAAATTATTGCATACAAAGCTTTTTGTGTTAGATATTTCCCTATAACTGGACCTACATATTCTGAACGTAAAATTTCATATTCAACCTTTTGTTCTGAAGTAGATAAAGAATTCAATATCTCTTCAATCTTATTTTTAACTTCTTGCCCTTCTTGCTTTATAGATTTTACTCGAATAATATATTCTTTTTTTAGTTTATCAGAGGTATATACATTTTGTAAACTAAACCCAGAAATACCCTGGTTAGCCAAAATTTTTCTAAATTCTCCAATTGGAATATCTTTATTAATCACAATCTGTAACAGTGTCCCACCAGTAAAATCTAAACCTAAATTAAGCCCTTTAAAAATTAATACTAAAATTGTTAAAATAAACAATATACAAGATATCACCATAAACAAATATCTTTTATTAATAAAATCTATTTCCCTGCTATATTTCTGTTTTTCTTCAGCCATATGGTTCTCCTTCTAAATTTATTTGAACAACAACTGGTGTGCTACAAAATTTTTAGACAAAATATATTCATAAATAGTTTTTGTAACAAACACCGCAGTAAAAATGTTCACTATTAAACCTATAAACATTGTTATTCCGAACCCTTTAATAGGCCCTGTACCAAAACCAAACAAAAATATTGTGGTAATAATTGTTGTAAGGTTAGAATCTAATATTGTAGTGAACGCACGTTGATACCCAAGATCTACAGCTACACGAAGTGTTTTCCCATTTTTAATCTCTTCTTTTATCCGTTCTAAAATAATAATGTTTGCGTCAACACCCATGCCTATCATTAATACTAACCCTGCTAAAGCAGGAAAACTTAACGCTGCTTTGAACACACTTAAGATTGCAAGAACAAGAAAAATGTTTATTATTAAAGCTAAGTCTGCAATTATCCCAGAAAGTTTATAATATAAAACCATAAATATAATAACAGCAATACTACCAACAACCAACGCACGTGTTCCTGTAACTACAGAATCTCTACCTAATGTAGGACCTACGACACGTTCTTCTATAATTTTTACAGGCGCAGGTAACGCACCTGCACGTAACACTGTGGCTAAAAATTTCGCTTCTTCAAGACGAAAATTACCTTCTATTATAGCTCTACCGTCAGGTATCTTTGAACGTATTACTGGTGCAGATTGAACAACATTGTCTAAAACTATCGCTAAATGTTTATCAATATTAAGTTCTGTCACACGAGAAAAAATTTTAGTTCCGTCTCTGTCAAACTCTAAAGAAACATAAGGTAACCCATACTCGCCACGACCAAGTTCTAATCTTGCATTTGTAAGATAAGCACCAGTAATTTCCGGCGTGGATTTCAAAAGATAAATACTACCTTCTTCTCTTCCTAACATTAAAACATAACCTGTAGGAACTACTGACAATACTCGCTGATCGGTCAACGCTTCTTTAGGTTTCAAGCCTAACTCACGAATTTTATCAGTTACACGAGTTAAATGTTCGCCTGTCTCTACTAACCTAAATTCTAACTGTGCAGTTTTGCCAATAAGTTCTTTAGCAACTTCAGGTTCTTTTATCCCTGGAAGTTGTACAGAAATCCATTTTTCACCTTGTTTTGTAATCAACGCTTCCGACACACCATACTGGTCAACACGGTTGCGAATAACCTCTATTGCACGGTCTAACGCGTCGGAAACATCTACACCTTGTGGAATTTTTTCTTTATCAATTTCTAAAATTAAATATAGCCCACCTTTAAGATCAAGACCAAAATTTAATGGGTAAAGTTTCGCAATACCTAAATCTAACGGTTTCTGTTTCCCAGTAAGTTTAACACGTTCCTCTAAAGGAGTTAAAAAGTACCATTGTATTGTCGGTATCATGAAAATTATGCCCAATAATATTATTATACCAATTATTGCCAATTTTAGTTGTAATTTTTTCATCATAATTTCTCCTATCATTAAACTACTTTTTGATTGTTAATTACAAGTTCAAACTTACAACCTAAATAGTTTGCAGCACGACGACATATTATCAACCTTGGCATAAATATTTCAAAATATTCCAATATTTGTGAAATTTTTGTGTCTATGTCCAAATTTACCGAAATAACTTTTTTTTCAGGTAATACTTCTAAAAAACTTCGTTCTACAGCATAGTTCACTCTGTCATGAATGTCAAACGAAATCATTTTAGGATTACGAACCCTGTTCTTGTTCACATCAGACTTGTCTGCAAGAATTAACGATGCACAAACAGGATTAACCAACTCTCCAGTTTCTTCTTCATGATTACCAATAGCAGAAATTATTATAGCAATTTCTTCTGAACTCATACCCATCTCATCTAATATTTGCATCGCTAACATAGCAGAAGATTGGCCATGGTCCTTGCGATTAATCACGTTGCCTATATCATGTAAATACCCTGCAATAGCAGCTAACTCACAAGTTCTACGGTCATAATTTAAATATTGTAAAATTTTTTTTGCAACTTCACTTACTAAACATACATGACGAAAACCATGTTCAGTATATCCTAAAATACCAAGATAATTATTTGCTGCTTCTATAAGCCCATTAACTACAGGATTATTTTTTAAATCTTCCAAAGTAATTATTTTGTTAATCATATTTTCTAACTAAAACCACATATTAGCTTATCTGTCTTTTTAAATCATCTCATTTACTAACTTCTTTCATTTGTTCTTCAGTAACAAGATGGCTCACTGCAGATTTTAATACATTGATTTTAACATTTTCTGCTATTTTTAATTCTAAAATATTCCCCTTTATGTTAACAATCGTACCGTAAATCCCACTGCTCAATACTACATTATCTCCTTTCTTTAATTCAGACAACATTTTCTCATGTTGTTTCATTTTTTTCTGTTGAGGTAGAATCAAAATAAAATAAAAAATGAAAAAAATAACTATTATCGGGATAAAACTTGCCAAACCACTACTACTTGAAGAATGTGTTCCTGCTGCACATTCTTGTGAATACAAAAATATAGAAAACAAAAAATTCGTTATACCTGTTGATATAAATTTTTTTATATTCATTTCTGTTTTCATATAAAATTTTCTCCTTATGTTGAAATAAATTTTGAGTTTTATATATAATTTTATAAAATTTATCAAG
>CALJEJ010000083.1 GCA_938074745.1 uncultured Endomicrobiia bacterium | reverse complement strand
TCGCCTTACTCATACCCTTCTTCGCCAATACATGCGTTATCGCTGAAGTCAACATCGTCTTACCATGATCTATATGCCCTATCGTACCTACGTTCACGTGCGGCTTCGTACGTTCAAACTTAGGCTTGCTCATATTTGCCTCCTTTTATATGTTGAGTTACAAATTGATTTTTTTAAATATAAATTCTCAAAATAAAAAGTCAATACTAAAAACAAAATTAAAATATTAACTAAACTTTTTCATCAGGGTTCACAAATAATAACGGAAATACTATATCACTTAGACAACATGGAATCCATACTGTTATAAATAAAAATATAAAAATTGTAATATATGTAACAAAATTTAATGTTATCCCGCTTGCCATTATAATGTGAAACAATGACGCCCATGTACTTACCAAAACATGTAAGAAATGAGGAATTTTCGTCATCTTTATAAAATACGAAATTGCAATACTTATCACAGCTACTGAATTTACCAACCACCATTCTTCAACAAAACCTAAATGTATTTCTCTGTGTGGCATATTCAACAAAACCTCACTTAAATATGGAATCACAGAATCGCTAATTGTACATGTTCCAACAGAACCAATATAACTTATCAAAAACCATTTCCATAAACTTAATTTTTTCTTATGAAGGTGGTACATTGCCGAAGTAGCAAACGCACTAAAAACAATATGTAACGGATGTAACACGTAAAAAATATTGTAAGAAATATTATATGGCAAATCTTTAAATATTGTCATAATTCCTATTCCTGTAAATGCTCCAAACATTGTAAACGGAATATGTTCTTTTAATTCATATAAGATATGCTGGAATTTTTTAGTAAGGTTAACGAGGTTCATATTTCGTAAGATATTTTCGTGTTCTAAATTTTACTTTAAGTTTTTTTGCAATATTTTTTACTTTATTAATATCAATCTCTGGATGTCGAATTGTAGTAATTATTACTTTTGGAATATATTTTTTACAATCTCTTATAAACTGTAATATTTTTTTAAACGGTTGTTTTATTTTTGTTTCATGCAACTTGTTATATGTTTTACTATCATGCGCATTTAACGAAACAGATACTACATCTACCAAAAATTGTAGTTCTTTAAGAACATTTTTTTTGGTTATATTAGATAACCCATTTGTGTTAATTCTTACAATTATATTAGGAAAATTTTTCTTAACCCATAAAGCAACTTTTTTTACTATATTTGCTCGTAACAAAGGTTCACCATAACCACAAAATACTACCTCTTTCAGCTGGTTTTTTTTCATATACTTGTTTAGTTCCGAGATAATTTCTTCATAACTTGGTTCTTTAGGTAAAAATAAATTATATCCTCTAAACTGCCAATCCCACCGATATTTTATACAATAACTACATTTTACAGGACAACGGTTCGTAAGGTTGATATATAAATTTTTTTTATATGGATATACAACTTTATAATTTTTTAAATAGGATACCATAGGAGACAAATTTCTGCGATCTAAGATAAATTTTCTTGTCAATTATTAAACTTGCGAAATCTTGTGATATTGAATTAGTATCTTCGTTGAACATAGAATAAACTTTAGCAACTACTTGTGGCATTATGGGTAAAAAAAGTAAAGTTATCGCTTTTATACAATACAACAAGTCTGACAAAATACTGGTTAGTTTTTCTGTATTTTTATTTTTTGCTACTACCCATGGCGAAGTCTCCTGAATATAACGGTTCGCAAAAGATGACAAAGATAAAACAGCCTCTACCATTTTATGTGGTTCAATATTGGCAACACTCTCTACATATTTCTGCAATGTTTTATAAATTTCTTTAGCGCACACCTCACTTATAGAAACAGGTTTAAAATTTTCACCAAAATACTTGTTCACCATAACAATTGTTCGTGTTACAAGATTACCAAAATTGTCTGGCAGGTCTGCATTATACTTTTTTTTCATTTCGTTTATTGAAAAATCGCCCGAAGTACCACAAGGAAACATTGAAATTAAAAGTAACCTTGTAGCATCTACACCAAAAATTTCAACTAATTGTTGTGGTCGTATAACATTACCAACTGATTTTGACATCTTTTTCCCCTCTACTGTAAAAAATCCGTGAGCAAAAACTTTTTGTGGTAACGGAACATTTATACTAAAAAGTATCGCAGGCCAAATTACTGTATGAAACCATAAAATGTCTTTTCCTATAAGATGCAAATCACATGGCCATAATTGTGCTGTCTGTGAATCTAAAGAAGTAATATTAAAATAATCTATCCCTGAAAGATAGTTTATCAAAGCATCTATCCAAACATATACAGTATGTTCAGAATCAAATGGAATTTTAATCCCCCAAGGCAAATTTTTCCGTGATATACTTATATCTTCAATCTTAGCAGTTACTTTACCTAAAATTTCATTTTTTCTTGTCAAAGGTAAAATTTTTATTTCATCAGTTTCAATACTTCTAATAATTCTTTCTTTATATTTTGACAATCTAAAGAAATAATTCTCTTCATTATAAACTATAGGAGGAATATTGTGGTCAGGACAGTTGCCATCTACCAATTCGTCTTCAGAAACATATCTTTCACATTGGATACAATATAACCCTTTATAATTTGCTTTGTAAATATCACCATTAGAATACAACTTTTGTAACACATATTTAACTGTTTCTTCATGGTCAACATCAGTAGTGCGAATAAATTTATCATATTTGATCTCTAATAAATTCCATGCTGATTTAAATTCTTTAACTATATTATCACAAAATTCTTTAGGTTCTAACGAATGTTTTTTTGCTGTTTGGAAAATTTTTATTCCATGTTCGTCACTACCAGTTAAAAAAAACGTTTTATATCCTAAATTTCGGTAATACCGTGACAATACATCCGCAATAACTGTAGTATAAGTATGGCCTATATGAGGAGTGTCGTTTACATAATAAATTGGTGTAGTGATATAAAATTTGTTCATTATTTTTCCAAACCTAACCCTTGTTTAATCTTTTCAATTAAAGAAAACTTTATCTGGTCTAAATTAAAAGTTTTTGTAATAGTTTCTGTGGTATCACCAATTGGTATCTCTACTGTAACTGTTTGTTTTATACAATTAATTGAGATTACTTTAGCTTCGCTGCCATCCGGAGTATAGACCTTTGCACCTATTTTAGGCATACGTTTACATGCTTCTTTATAAAAATCGTATTCATAATAAAGACAACATTTTAACCTGTTACACAAACCAGATAATTTAGGTATATTTAAAACTAACTGTTGTGTTTTAGCCATTTCTACACTTATAGATTCAAATTTTCTTATCCATCTTTTACAACACAACTCGTATCCACATACACCAATACCACCTACAATCTTAGTCTCATCTCTTGGACCTAACTGTTTCATTTCAACGCGTGTTTTAAGTTTATACGCAATCTCACGAACAAAAGGTTTAAAATTTACATACGAATCTGCTGTATAATATACAAACAACTTACTTCTATCAAAAGTATACCTCACATTGACAATTTTGGCTGGCAATCTATAGTTACGTATTTTTTCTTTAATAATTTTCATTGCTTCTTTATTCTTTCGTTCATTTTCTAAAATATGTTGTAAATCTTGTTGTGAAACTTTACGAATTATTTTATGAACTTTTTGTTCTGGTTTATTTATTATTTTTTCTTCAGAAACAACTGTAGCAACTTCATATTGGCCATCTATAAACGCAATTATTTTATCGCCAATTTTTAAATCTAAATTTTTTATATTTTCAGCTAAAATTTTCTGCCCGTTTAGTTCAAGTTCTACAATTAATTTTTGTTCCATACCAACCTCAAATGTGTTAAAAATGTTTGTAATAGTAAATTTGTATCAATATTATAAACTAAACGAGAAGAATAATTTTTAAACTCGTCAATTTCAATTAATATTTTTTGCAGTGATTTTTCCTTAGAAACAATTCTATGTATTAATTTTTCTATTAAAATATGAACTATGTATTTTGTTAACTCCTTGTCTTTACTTATCTGTGAACAAATTTCTTTAATATCTTCGTATTTGAGATTTATTATATCCTCAAAAGTATTAATATATTCTTTTATTTTCTGGATATATCTCACATTCTCAACAGAACCACAAGAATAATGAAGTATCTCTTCATCTATTTCAGGAAATATTTGTTTGATAACTTCTGGCTGTAGGGGTAAAAATTTTATAAGTTCACAACGTGAAACCACAGTTTTTGGTAAATGACCCAACCCAGCAGAAATCAGGATAAACAATGATGTTTTAGGTGGTTCTTCTAAAATTTTTAATAACGAGTTTGCCGCTTCAGATTGCATTGTTTCTGCTTGGTCTATTATAAAAATTTTCAGTTTCCCAGTGTAAGAAGTTAAATTAGCGATTCGCTGAACTTCACGTACAGTGTCAATTCTAATAACTTTTTGTTCAGAAATTTCTTTGGATAACAAATTTGACTGAAATAAAAAGTCTATTATTAAAACGTCAGGATGTGTCTGAGAGTCAACTTTTTGACAAGTTGAACATTTATCACAAGAAAAAATATCTTTTTTTTCCTCACATAACAAAGTTTTTACAAACTGTATTGCAGTGAATTTTTTCCCCACACCTTTGATACCATAAAACAAATATGCAGGTTTAACTTTTTGTAATCTCAGTTCATTAGTTAAGATATCTACTGCATATTGTTGGCCTAAAACATCTTTTAAACTCATACATTTAGTTTCAACCTTTGGTTAATTATAGAAATAATTTTTTTATGGACTTCTTGTTTTGTTTTATTAGTTACATCTATTATAACATAATCCTTACGTTGTTTTGCAATTTTTAAATATCCCAAACGAATTTTTTTATGAAATTCAATATCTTCCTGTTCTAAACGGTCAAATTTGTTTCTAGTAGCTTTCACTCTTTTAAGTCCTTCTTCAGGATGTATATCTAATAAAATAGTCAAATCAGGTTTTATTCCCATAGTGGCAATTTTGTTCAATTTTTGAATCATTGGAATACTTAATCCTCGGCCATAACCTTGATACGCTATAGAAGCGTCAGCAAACCTGTCAGAAATAACAATTTTGTTTTCTTTGAGATTCGGTTTTATTACTTCAGCAACATGTTGTGCTCGAGCTGATTCATATAACAACAATTCTGTTAACGCTGAAATTTTAGTTTCTGGAGAAAGAATTATTTTACGAACATGTTCTGCAACTTTTGTTCCGCCGGGTTCACGAGTTAAAATAACTTCATAACCTTTATTTTCTAAATATTTTTTTAACATATTACAATGTGTAGATTTACCAGAACCTTCAGGCCCTTCAAAAACAATAAATATGCCTTTTTTTAATTTCATAAATACTATTGATATTTCTGTCTTACATAATTTAATTTTCCGCCCGAAATTATAATTTCTTTCTCTCTTGAAGATAAATCAACTTCTACACGAAAAACTAAATTTTTATTGACAACTTTGATTTCAAGCATTCCTGTGTCAAGTTGTTTAATCACATCTTCAATTATTAATTCATCATCTTCATCTAAATTGTCATAGTCAGATTTTATTATAAATTCTGCAGGGATAATACCAAAATTTATCAAATTATTTTTATGTATCCGAGCAAAGGATTTTGCAATAACTATTCTTATATTATGATATCTTTGCACTATAGCGGCATGTTCTCTTGATGAACCTTGGCCATAATTTTCTTCTGCTATAATACACAAATTTTTAGCTTTTGCTGTTTCAGTTTTTATTTTATTAATTAAATCAGGAAATTTTCTATGAAAGATATATTCACTAATTGCAGGAATGTTTGAACGCAAAGAAAGTATTTTGGTACCTGCAGGTAAAATGTCATCTGTAGAAATATTGTTACCAAGTTTTTTTATAATTTTTAAATCCAAATTTGTCTCTAACGGCATAAACTGTGGCAACGGTTTTATATTTGGCCCATAAAATACTTCCAGATGTTTAGTAGTTTTTTTGGGATAAATAAAATTTGGTTTAGCTACATCAATTTTTTTAGGTAAAACAATTTTAATTGGATTTTTACCTAACCTTCTGGGATCTACAAACTCGCCATATAATGCACAAGCAACTGCTGTTTCTACAGAAGTAAGGTATACTTTAGCATCTATAGTACCTGACCTACCTTCAAAATTTCTGTTAAAAGTTCGTACTGAAACTCCCGAAGATATAGGAGCTTGACCTTGACCTATACATGCACCACAAACAGGTTCCATAACACGAACACCTGCTTCATACAAGTTTTTTAACAAACCTAATTTTTCTAACAATAAAATAATTTGTCTCGAACCCGGATATACTACTACAGAAACATTTTTCGCAACTTTTTTCCCTGCAAGAGTTTTACACAAAAATATCATATCTTTTAAAGACGAATTTGTGCAACTACCTATACATACTTGGTCAACTTTCAACCCCTCAATTTCTTTTACTCTAACAACATTATCTGGTGAATGTGGTAACGCTACTAACGGTTCTATATTTGATAAATCTATTTCATATTTCTCATCATAAGAACATCCTTCATCTGGGTATAACACTGAAAAATCTTTTTTTCTTTTCTGTTGAGTTAAAAACTTTTTTGTAATCTCATCTGAAGGAAAAATTGAAGAAGTTAGTCCAAGTTCTGTCCCCATGTTCGTTATAGTAGCACGATCGTAAACAGAAAAATTTTTTATTCCGTCACCTGTGTATTCAAAAATTTTATTTATTCCACCTTTTACAGTAAATTTTTTTAACAAATATAAAATAACATCTTTAGCAGAAACATACGGTTTTAGTTTTCCAGTAAGATATATATTGACTACTTTTGGCATATTCATATAAAACGGTTCTCCAGCAAGAACGCAAGCAACTTCAAGCCCACCTACACCTATCGCTAACATACCTACTGCTGAAGAAGTTGAAGTATGACTATCAGAACCAATCAATATTTCTGCAGGACGAGCAAAATTTTCTAAATGTAATTGATGACAAATACCGTTACCTGCTGGGGAAAATATTATACCATATTTTTCTGCTACTGTCTGCAAATATTTATGGTCATCACTATTTTCATAAGAAGACTGCAACGTGTTGTGGTCTACATAAGATACAGCAATTTTTACCTTAACACGAGTAAGAGAAGAAGGTCTTCCTGAGATAATGTTCTCATACTCAAGATATACAAGTGTACCAGTAGCGTCTTGAGTCAATGTTTGATCAACCTTAAGTGCAACCTCTTCTTGAGGCAATGGAAGTTTAGATTTGCCAATTAAATGTGAAGAAATAATTTTTTGTACAATATTTTTCTTCATAGTTGTGAAGAAATACTAAATTACATTTGTATTTTGCAATAATTAATAAAAATTTATTGGATAAAAAGAAAATAAATGGTAAGAAGAAAAGGAAAAAGGAAAAAGAAATTATATAGGAGATGATACTAAAAAGTGAGTAAAAAAGCCCACGAGAGGATTCGAACCTCCGACCTGACGCTTACAAGGCGCCTGCTCTACCACTGAGCTACATGGGCTTATGAAAAATTTATTCACTTTTAGTGTCTTCTTCAAAATATTCAAATTCTATATCTGCTATCACAACTTTGTCACCAGGTTTTATACCACGTTTTTTTAAAATTTTTTCCACACCTACTTTTTTTAATATTTTTTGTAACCTTTTAACAGATTCCTCTAATTCAAAATTTGTCATTTTAACAATACGTTCAATATTTTCTCCTCGTAAAATAAATTTCCCTTGTTGTTTTATAACTTCAATCTCTGGTTTGTATTGATAAATCTTGTATTCTTTTTCAGACAAACTTTCTTGTGACTCTACAGTAGATTTTTGTTTTATCTTGTTTAAAACATTAACAACTTCGTTAAGTAAAAGAGTTATATTTTGTTTCGTTACTGCAGAGATTGGAATTATTTTGTGTTTTATTTTTTTTACAAATTTTAATAACAATTTTTCAACATTTGATTTAGGTAACAAATCTGTCTTTGTAAGTACTACAATCATTGGTTTTTTATATAATTCCAAAGAATATTCTTTTAATTCCTTCATTACAGTAACAAAATTTTTATAAATTTCGTTGTGTGCCGTAACGTCTATCAAATGTAATAACATTCTTGTTCTTTCAATATGTCTTAAAAACTCTATCCCCAAACCTTTACCTTTGTGTGCATTTTCTATTATTCCGGGAATGTCAGCAAACACTATTCTATCAGTTTTGTAAACACACACGCCAAGGTTCGGAGATAATGTTGTAAACGGATAATCTGCAATTTTAGGTTTTGCAGAAGTTATCACTGACAATAAAGTTGATTTTCCTGCATTCGGTAAGCCTATAATCCCAACGTCTGCAATAAGTTTTAGTTCTAACAAAAGAGTAACTTTTTCACCAGGTTCACCAAGTTCTGCAATTTTTGGTGCTTGATTTGTTGACGTTTTAAACATAGCATTACCACGACCACCACGACCACCTCGCGCTACAAGTACCATATCGTTCGGATTTTTTAAATCAGATAACAAAATTTTTTGAGGTTCTCTGTTCTTTGTAGAATCCGAAGGTTCTATTAATTTATAAACTACAGTACCACATGGAACATCTATTATTAAATCCTTGCCATCTTTACCATGCATGTTTTTACCTTTTCCATGTTCGCCTGGTTGAGACTTGTAGTGCGGGTGGAGTAGAAAATCGTACAAAGTAGACAAATTTTCGTTTGCACGAAGGTACACGTCACCACCTTTACCACCGTTACCACCATCAGGACCACCATAAGGAACAAATTTTTCTCTACGGAAACTTACACAACCGTTTCCTCCACGACCCGCTTCTATAAAAATTTTTATTTTATCTACGAACATAATTAACTGAGTCGGTTAAAGATTTTTTAAAAATTTGGAAAGTGATAACCAAACTTTTGTAAGAACTACAATGGTAGGACATCTATTTGTTGTTTTGTTTTATTTACATATTTAAATACAACTCTACCGAGAATTTTTGAATGTATGGTAAAATCTTTACCAAGAAAGGTGTTCTTTCCTGACAGAAACTGTGTACCTCTTTGTCTAACTATAATTTGACCTGGTTTTACAATTTGACCTTGGAAAACTTTTACACCTAAATATTTTGGATTACTGTCTCTACCATTAGTTACATGTGCCATACATTTACCTCATCACTAAAGTCTACTATATTAGCTACAATACTAACCGTGATTTATTCTAGAGATATATCTTTTATTTTTAACACAGTAACTTGTTGCCTATGACCAATTTTGCGACGCCAGTTTTTTTTAGGTTTACTTTTTCTTAATACGATAATCTTTTTAGTTTTTGTTTGTTTTGTTACTTCGGAAATTATTTTAGCATTTGGAACATACGGTGTACCAAGTTGAATTTTACCATCGTCATCTTTAACAAGTAAAACTTTGTCTATAACATACTCGGATTTTTCTGGTAAATCAATTTTTTCTACCAGTATTGTATCACCTTTAGAGACAATGTATTGTTTGCCACCAATTTCTGTTATTGCATACATATTAAACTCCTTAAAGATAATAATTTTAAGATTGATATACTAAAAACAAAAATTGTTGTCAATATCTGCGTTTATTTTTAAGTCAGTATTGACTTTATTAATTAAAAATAGTATATATAAAAAATTCCTAATGCTCGAAAAAAATTACTAAAACAATTGTTGATATGAATTTCTTATTATTAAATACACTTATATTTTTTGCAATTACTCAACTTGTAGCAGAAGAAATGTATCCAGTGTATATCACTGGTGGAGTTCCAATCAGTGAATATACTTTGTTTGCAAACAGTGGTTGGGATGGCAACTGGTATGTAGGTTCTAACACTTGTTGGATAAAAAAATTTTATAGGCAAGATATACCTTTTAATAAAGAAGATTTTGTCAAATCATATATTGGAGTAAAACTTGGAAGAGCAAAAACTCAACCAAGACATAACGCACCACCTTGGGAAAAAGAAGTTATTGATGGGAATATATACATAGGTATATCTTCAACTCCGGCTTGGAAATCTTCCCAACGTTATTTTTTATGCTCTATAAAAGACATACCTACAGAAGGTGACTGGGAAAACGCTATTACTACTACTGCAGAAGCAAGATGGTTCTACACCGAGGTGCCACTAGAAAGTATATTCACCGATTCTGACCTTTGGGTATGTTTATATTCCAATACTCCTTATTTAAACTCAGCTTCTTCTTCACCTATAGTTGCAGGCGGATGGCGTGAACGTGCACAACAAGATATCACAGTATGGCTTAACAACGAAATTAACTGTGCACCACCAATCAACCCTGAGAATTCTTTAAAAACACCTATACGCGCGTTTGACCCAGCAATCGTAATAAAACTAATCCCAGCCGGTTCAGATAAAATAAAAATTGAATTAAAAATTGCTTCTATCACAGAAGGTAGAAAAAATACTGATGAAAAAGTTTTTTATATTACCTCTTTAACTCCTAATATTGAACGTGTATGGATGGAAATTTCAAAAGATGCTACTTCATGGAAACGTATCTCTAAATTCGTATATACACAACCATATGTTTTTTCATTAGATATACCTCAAGTTCCACAAGATATTCAAGGAGATTTTTATATAAGATTTGCAGCAAATGACATTTTTGAAAATACAGGATACACTTCAACAGTACAGTTAAATATCACAAGAACGACATCTCCACAACCAAATTCTTCACAAACTTCACCTAAGAAAAAACGTTCCACTATAAAGTAAAAATATGAACAATAGATGCGTGCTACTATATTCTGGCGGGTTAGACAGTACACTTGCAGCATATTTGTTAAAAGAACAAAAAATAGAAATATTCCCGTTCAAAATGGTAACTCCATTTTGTCAATGTAAAGAATCCACACGTTGTATGGAAACTATAAATATGATAGGTAACCCGTTAAAACATTATTTTGCCAAAGAAGATTATATCAATATTATTCTTAACCCAAAATATGGTTATGGTTCCGGAATGAATCCTTGTATTGATTGTAGAATCTTTTTATTCAGGAAAGCAAAAGAGTATATGCAAGAAATAAACGCAAGTTTTATTGCTACAGGCGAAGTGTTAAAACAACGGCCTATGAGCCAACATAAATGGCAAATTGAACTTATAGAAAGAAATGCTGGTGTAGAAGGGTTAGTAGTTCGTCCATTATGTGGTAAACTTTTAGCTGAAACATTGCCTGAAAAATATGGTATAATAGACAGAAATAAATTGTTATCAATTACTGGTAGAACAAGAAAAATACAAATTGAATTAGCAAAAAAATATGGTATACAAGATATTTCTACAGGTTGTGGTTGTCTTTTAATTGACCAAAATTTTATTCAACGAATGAAAGAGTTTTTACAACATTATAAAAACTTTACAACAGAAGATATTATTTTGTTACGTTATGGTAGACATTTTTATTTTTCTAAAGATGGGTATACTACAAAAATTATTGTTGGCAGAGATGAACAAGAAAATAAAATTCTACAATCGTATTTTGTGAAAGGTAAACATTTACTAATTTCTCCTACTTTCCCTGGACCTACCGCCTTGTGTTATTTACATGAAAATATTGATCAAGATACAATTTACAATTTTGCATTTGAAATTATCAAAAAATACTCAAAAAAATATAATATGCCTGCAACTACAAAACTATAGTTAATTCTCTACCAAATTGAGATAATTTCTTAAGAATAAATACTAGCTCCTCTTTAAAACTAATCAAGTTTTTCTTATAAACACTGTTTTTACCACTTCAACAATAACTACTATAGATAACAAAAACAAAATTGTTGATATTAAAGACACAACATTTTTAAACACCATACTTCCCAACGCTAAAAAAGTCATAACTAACATAAAAACCGTAGGAATAAAAATGGCTAAAGTATTTTTTACACCAGTTTTTCTTGCCCAAAGATAAATCACTAAAAGTACTAACGCAGCAAGTAATTGGTTAGTAGAACCGAACAACGGCCAAATTATTTTCCAACAAGGAGTAATATTCCCAGAAGAATCTGATAATTTCAGGTTCACCAATATTACAGGTAATATTAAAGAAATTATTGTAGAAGCACTACGGGATAAAATTGAATTTGATTTAATTCCCATCAACTCTCCAAACACATATCGTGAAATTCGTGTTGCAGTATCTAAAGTAGTCAATATAAATGCTGAAATAACTAAAAGGCCAAATATCTTACCAATTTCAGGATTTATCCCTAATAAAGAAATAAAATTGCTAAGTCCATAAGCATAAATTTCAGAAGGTGGTTTTGAAACAACTCCACTATCTTTTTGTAAAATCATCACTGTGCTTAACGCTATTGTTGCTACTATACCTTCTAAAATCATTCCACCATAAGATACAAACCTCGCATTTTTTATGTTATCTAACTGTTTAGAAGTTGTTCCAGAAGACACTAATGAATGGAACCCTGATACCGCACCACATGCTACTGTAATAAATATAAATGGTACCATAGGACCTATTGAAACAGAATTAAAACCTTTAAATATTGGGTAAGAAATATGGTATTTACCAAAAATTGTTCCTATTAGACCTATTAAAACAGAAAAATAAAGTAAATAACTTGATAAATAATCCCGTGGTTGTAACAATATCCACACAGGCAATATTGATGCTAAAAAGCAATACATTAACAAAATTATAATCCAAGTTTGTTTTGCTAGACATAAAACTTGTGTTTGAAGACAAAAAATTATTCCACCTATTATGAGTACTAACGAAATTATTGTAGAAATTGTCAGGTTAAACTTTACCTTATAAATTAACAAACCAAAAATTATTGCCAATAAGATATATATTATACTAACTTCTGCTACCGAAGGTTGTTTAGCAAAAGTTTCCGCAGCAAGGTCAGTAAAAACAGCTACAACATACATCAAAGCAAACCAAATAAAAGTAAGTAACAACTTATATGTGTTTTTGTTAACATATCTATTGGCAATCTCAGCAATAGATTTACCTTCATGACGAACTGAAACTATCAAAGATGAAAAATCATGTACTCCGCCAATAAATATCGTCCCTAAAACAATCCACAAAATTGTCGGTAACCAACCAAACGTAATCCCTGCAATTATCGGACCAACAATAGGACCAGCACCAGCTATCGACGAAAAATGGTGCCCTATAAGGACAAATTTGTTCGTAGGGACAAAATCTATACCGTCATAACATTTTTTTGACGGTACTGGTTCATCCTCGGTTACATTATAGTTTTTTTCTAAAAATTTACCATAAAATATATAACCTAAAACAAAAATAGAAATTACGGTAATAATATAAATTAACATGTTCAGCATTCTCTGTTATTTACTGTTTTTAGAAGAGTTTGAAGTGTATCATTGTAAATTTAGTTTTTATCCTAAAAGGTGCGGGTGGGATTTGCACCCACGAATCGCGGTTTTGCAGACCGCTCCCTTATCTACTTGGGTACCGCACCAGTTAATATTTTAGTATCTGTTATATTTTGTTTAGAAGTTACCTTGTAAGCAGACTTTTTAAAAAAACAACCTATTTTTTACGTGGAAAGTGATTAATTCATCCAGCAAAAGTTCTTTTCAGAACCGAAATGATATTTTATTTAGCAAACACTATATATTGCTAAACTATCACACTACAAAATTGGTTACAATTTCTCTACCAAATTTTTTTTATTATGTCAAGTCTTTTCTTGTTGTAACTTCACAACAGTAACGTTTTGCTACTACATTTTTCAAGAGAAACAGATTTTATACAATTCGTATAAAACTATCCCACAGGCAACACTTACATTTAACGATTGGATTTTAATTGAATGTGGGATAGTGATAAAGCCATCACATTCGTTGAGGATATTTTTTCTAATCCCTTTGTGTTCATTTCCTAATACAATTGCTATTTTTTCAAAATTTAATTTAGATAACTCTATCGTTTTGTTAAAATTTGTAGACATTGGCATAGTTGCATAGATGTTGAAATTTTCTTTTTTCAACTTCTTTATTGCAGTATAAATATTCTTTTCTTTTACTATAGGTACTATTTTAGCTGCACCACGGGATGATTCCACTACAGTCTGATTTACTTGTGCTTGATTCCATTGTTGTATCACTACAGCAGAAACTTCAAATGCAACTGCGTTTCTTAGTATAGCAGCGAAATTTTGTGGGTCAGTGATTTCGTCTAATATTAAAATTATTGTGAATTTTTTATTTTTAGTAATATTCAAAATTTCTTCAACTGTATAATATCGCACAGCTGAAAGTACAGCAAGAAAGCCACTATAATTTTTATTATAGAGTGATATAATTTTTTGTTTTGGCACAAAATAATATGAAACTTTATGTTGTTTTGCAATTGAAATTATTTCTTTAACGTTTTCTTTAACATCTTGAGCAATGTAAAGTTTATTTATCTGCTCGGGGACAGTTTGTAATAATTCTTTGATTATATATTTAGTAGTAACATAATTTTCCATAAAATTATTTACCCTATTGTGTCATATTTTTGTTTAACAAATCTCAGCTAAGAAATTTATATTCTTTTTTTTATCCGAGGGCCAAACGGTGTGTCTTCCACAATATAACCTTTGTCAAAAATTTCTTTTCTTAACTTGTCAGAAGTTACAAAATCTTTATTTTTTCGTGCAGTTTCACGTTCATTGAGTAATAATAAAATTTCTTGTGGAATTACAATTTTTTCAGGAAGTTTGATACCTAAAATATCCATTAAAAGCAAATATTTCTCATAAAAAAACATCAATGTTTGTTTATTATTTGTCCTTACTGTATTAACAAAATTGATTAGTTTATGTATTACACTTAACGCTTTAGAGGTGTTAAAATCTTCTTCCATTGTTGATTCAAATTCTTTCAATATAACTTCTACTTCTGAAATCACGTTTTGCTCTGGTTCAACAGAATCTTTAGCAAAACAAATTCGGTATTCTATATCTTCTTTTGTATTAACAAACTTTTTATATACAGCTACAAATTGTTTTATTTTATCTAATGAAAAATCTATAGGGCCACGGTAGTGTTGAGAAATAAGAAACAACCGTACTACCATAGGTTCATATTCGTTAAAAATTTCTTTCAACACAAAAAAATTTTTTAATGATTTTGACATTTTTTCTTTATTTACAGTGACAAAACCATTGTGTAACCAGTAACGTACAAAAGTTTTCCCGGTTAACATTTCAGATTGTGCAATTTCGTTTTCATGATGTGGAAAAATCAAGTCTTGACCACCACCATGAATGTCTAAAGTTTCACCCAAATATTTCTGGCTCATTACTGAACATTCTATATGCCATCCTGGCCTACCTTTACCCCAAGGTGAAAACCAACAAACATCATCTGTAGAAAATTTCCACAAAGCAAAATCTAATGGCGATTTTTTTGTTTCATCGGGTTCCACTCGTACTCCAGAAATTAATTCGTTAATATTTCGTTTTGAGAGTTTACCATAATCATGAAACTTTGAAACATCATAGTAGACTCCAGTTTTAGTAATATATGCTATATTTAAATTTAAAAGTTTTTCTATAGCAGTAATAATGTCATCTATATGTTCTGTTACTTTAGGATAGTACGATGCTGGCTGAATGTTTAACAATTTTTCTATTTCAAAATATGAAGTAATATATCTTTGTGTAAGTTCTTTAGGATGGATGTTAAGTTCTTTTGCTCTTGTAATAATTTTGTCATCTACATCTGTGAAATTTTGTACATAGTGTATCTTATAACCTTTATATTTAAGATATCTACGAATAACATCAAAAGCTACATAACACCTTGCATGACCTAAATGAACTTCATCATAAGGTGTGATACCACAAACATACATTTTCACTTCGTTATTATTTAACGGGACAAATTCTTCAATTTTTTGTGTCAATGTATTATAAACTTTCATATTTTTTCACAAGAACTATGGAATAAACGTATATATATTCTTTAGATTCATTTTCAGTAGTTTTCCCTTTGATATTAATATTTTCAATTTTGAAAATTTTTTTTAATGATGCAAGAAGTTTTTCTTTCATTGGACTTATTTTAAACTTATCACATACTATTACAACATCAATATTAACAATTTTAAACTTTTCATTTTTAAGCAATTTTAACACTTTTGACACAATCTTTCTACTTGAAATACCTTTTGTTTTTATATCAGTATCAGGAAAAAGTTCGCCAATGTCAGGCAACCCACAAGCACCAAGTAAAGCATCACAAATTGAATGCAACACTACATCAGCATCAGAATGTCCCTTAAGACCGTAAGGAAAATCTATTTCTTTACCACACAGAAAAAACTTTTTACCTTTTACAAATTTATGTGAATCGTAGCCTATACCTACCCTGTAGTGGTCAATTTTGTTCATTTGTGAGTTAAATAAAACTTCATCAATTGTAAATCTTGCTGTGTTGTAATTTTAATATTTTTTTTCTCGCCCGGCACAATTTTTACTGTAAACCCTTCAAGTTCTGCTAATTGCGCATCGTCAGTAATATCATACTGTAATTTTTTAGTCCATTTGTTTATTATTTTTTCTGAATAAATTTTATCTATGACATTTTTCTTAAATACTTGTGGTGTCTGAACTAAAAAAAATTTTTTTCTATCTACTGTTTGAACAACTTCATGGTTTTTATTTACAATCTTTATTGTATCTGTAACTGGGACTGCTGGTATTACACAATCATAATATTTTATTTTTTGTAAACATCTAAAAACTAAATCTTTGTTTACCAATGGTCGTGCTGCATCATGAATTAATACATAATCAATATTTTTGTCTATTACTTTTACACCATTACAAACCGAATTATATCGTTGTTTACCACCAATTATAATTTCAATATTATATTTTCTTAACAAATGTCTAACTTTTTCAACGTCATTTTTAGCAACAACTACAATGATCTGTTTCACATACGGAATTTTAGAAAATGTGTCAAGAGAGTATTCTATTAAAGATTTATTCTGTATTACAACGAACTGTTTTTTTATATCATTTTTTTTTGTTTTAAACCTTTTACTTTTACCTGCTGCAAGAAGTATAACGGCAAGTCTCATTTAGGTTATATTTTATGCCGGTTTTGTGAAAATAATTTTTCCTGAAGATGTCTGTAATGACGAAGTTACAACGACATCAATTTTTCTACCAATAAATTTCCTGCCATCTTCTATTACTACCATAGTCCCATCATCTAAATATCCTACACCTTGATTAAAATCCTTGCCTTCTTTTAAGACATAGATTGCAAAACTTTCCCCAGGTAAAAATACAGGTTTTAATGCGTTAGATAGATCATTTATATTAAGCACAACAATTCCTTCTAAAGTAGCTATCTTGTTAAGGTTGTAATCAACAGTAAGAATTTTGGCATTAATCTCTTTAGCCAATTTTATAAGTTTTGCATCTGTTTCCTTTATTTCAGGATAATCTATATCAACAATAGTTATTGCTTTTTCTTCTTTAAGTTTATTTAACATCTCTAATCCACGTTTTGCCCTTAGACGTTTGTTATGTTCTTGAGAATCAGCCAACAATTGTAATTCTTTTAAGACAAACTTGGGGACAAGCATTGGCCCTTCAATGAATTTTGTTGCGTAAATATCTACAATTCTTCCATCTATTATCATGCTGGTATCAAGGATTAACAAATGACTTTTCTCAATTTTCCCTTTCTTTATAATGTCTTTGTCTAACAGATCTACCTCTGTTTTTTTCTGTATCGCAATTGATAAACCTAAGTATGCAAAACCTATTCTTATTACCCATAAATATTTACGAAATACATCAGAAATTACCGGTTCCTCTAAAAGAAAGATAAGATAATCTAACAATTGTGCTAAAACTATTCCTAACACAACACCAATTAATCCTATAACTAAAGTATCAAGTTTGATTTTAGAAATAATAAGTTCTAATACCACAATCCCTAAACTTAAACAAAAGCCAATTAAAATACCTAAAAAATTTTTTTGTATTTGGAAACCTATAAAACTACTCAAAATTATTATTAAGGCTCTTATAATCCAATAAATTATCATTTCAAATCATCACCTCCATTTTATACAGAAAATTTTTTATAGTGGGATTATTTCAGTAAGAGATTTAACTACAAAATCAGAATTGACTTTTTGTAATTCTTTAACAGAATATGTATGTGCCACAGCCAAAGTTGGCAATCCCGCTTTTTTAGCAGATAATATTCCATTTATTGCATCTTCTATAACCAAAATTTCTTTTTTATCAAATTTCGTGTTTAACATTTTTTCCATAATCTTTTTAGCTTTTATAAAAGGTTCTGCTGAAGGTTTGCCATTTTTCACATCTTCTGAAGAAATTATTAGAGAAAATTTTTTCGTTAATTTTAATTTTTTAAGTATAAAATTTATTTCATGTTTTAATGCTCCTGAGACAATCCCCAATTTTATTTCAGGATAATTTTGGGTTATCCAATTGATAAATTCTAAAGTATCATTGTAAACCTTAACACCTTTTTTAAGTTCAGCCATTAAAATTTTAGTTTTTTTAACAACCAAATTATGAAGATTTTTAGTAGTTAGTCGTATACCCTTTTTTTGCTGAAACACTTCTTTGAAACATCCTTTATCGTCATAAGCAAGATATTTGTTAAGATATTCCTGTTTTGAAATTTTGATACCATATTCCTTTAACAATTTGTTAAATGCATAATAGTGTACCCATTCAGTATCTACAATTAATCCGTCAAAATCAAACAAAATACATTTTATTTTTTTAAAATCTAAGTTATTCATATTTTTGATATACTACAAATTTATTATTTTTTTTACAAGTATTGAAAAAATAAATTTATTTGTTTATATTTTAAAACATAATTCTATTTTAGGAGGAGATTATGCAACCTGAAGAAGTGTTGAAGATAGTAAAACAGCAAGATATAAAATTTATAGAATTATGGTTCGTAGATATTTTAGGAAGAGTAAAGGTTTTCACTATCACAAACGAGGAGCTGCCAGAAGCGTTAGAATCAGGCATGGGATTTGACGGTTCTTCAGTAGAAGGTTTTGCAAGAATTTATGAATCAGATTTAATTGCAAAACCTGATGTTGATACTTTTAAAATTTTACCTTATAGAAAAAATACTGCAAAGATGGTCTGCGATATTTACACTCCAGAAAAAAAACCGTACGAAGGTGACCCACGGTATTGTCTTAAACGTAATTTAGCAATTGCACAAAAAGAAGGATATACATATTATGTAGGTCCAGAATTAGAGTATTTTTATTTTAAGACAGACAAATTCCCAGAACCGTTAGATGTTGGAGGTTATTTTGACTACATGCCAGGAGAAGATGCAGGAATTGAATTACGATTAAAAACAATGGAATATCTTGCTGCAATGAACATACAAGCTGAATATGCACATCATGAAGTTGCTGAAAGTCAACATGAAATTGACCTAAAATATGACGAAGCGTTAAGGATGGCAGATAAAGTTATCTTGTATAAAGTTTTAGTAAAAGAAGTTGCACGACAAAATAATGTTTATGCAACTTTTATGCCAAAGCCTATTTCAACGTTGAACGGTTCAGGTATGCATGTACACCAAAGTTTGTTCCGTGGAGAAAAAAATGCTTTTTTCTCTGAAAAAGATGAATATCATTTATCTGATATTGCAAAACATTTTACTGCCGGAATACTAAAACATTCCAGAGAAATTTGTATTGTTACAAACCAATGGGTAAATTCTTATAAACGGTTAGTGCCAGGATATGAAGCACCAGTATATATCTGTTGGGCGAGGAAAAACCGTTCCGCATTGGTCCGTATCCCGGAATATAAACCAGGGAAAGAAAAAGCTACACGGATAGAAGTTCGTTTTCCTGACCCTGGGTGTAACCCGTATTTGGCATTTGCAGTTATGCTTCGTGCCGGATTAGAAGGAATAAAAAACAAATATCCTTTACCTGAACCATTAGAAGTCTCAGCATATGAAATGGAAGAAATAGAACGAAAGGCAAGAAAAATTGAAGAACTGCCCGGATCGTTAATTGAAGCAATTGAAATTGCAGAAGAATCTACTTTACTAAAAGATATTTTAGGAGAACATATTTTTAACAAATTTATTGAAAATAAAAAAATTGAATGGGATATATATAGAAAACAAGTTACAGATTATGAGATAAAAAGATATTTACCTTTGTTGTAATTATCATGGAAGAACTTGCTATTGAGCATAAGATAATTTCAAAGTCTATTCTTGCAACTGATGGAAAAATTAGAATTATAAAATTAGAACTTTTAGCACCTATTATAGCAAAAAATTATCTCCCCGGACAGTTTGTTATTTTAATGGTAACACAAAATGGCGAACGTATACCTTTAACTATAGTAGATACTGATACTACTCGAGGTACAATAACAATAATTTTTCAAGAAATTGGTTACACTACGAAACTTCTTGGAAACTTATCCCCTCAACAAAATATTTACCATTTATTAGGTCCTTTAGGTAAACCTACCGAAATAAAAAATTTTGGTAAAGTAATAATTATCGGTGGTGGTGTTGGCGCAGCAGAAATCTATCCTGTAGCAAAATCGTTAAAATCTGTAGGGAACAAAATTATTACTATTTTAGGTGCAAGAACTAAAAATTTAGTATTGTTAGAACCCGAATTGCGAAAAGTATCTGATGAAGTATATGTTACTACAGACGATGGTTCATATGGAGAAAAAGGTGTGGTGACAGATGTGTTAAAAAAATTGTTAACACAAAATGAACAGCCTAACTTAGTTTATGCAGTAGGACCTATAGTAATGATGCGCGCTGTAGCAGAAGTAACAAAACCTTTCGGAATACAAACTATTGTGTCACTAAATACTATCATGGTAGATGGTACTGGTATGTGTGGTTCGTGTAGAGTTACTATAGAAGGGAAAATAAAACTTGTTTGTTGTGACGGTCCTGAATTTGATGCACACAAAGTTGACTGGGAAGAACTAATAAAACGAAACAATATTTATATATCTCAAGAGAAAGAAATATTAGAATGGTATAAATTATGAAGAAACCGCTTATACAACCAAAAGAAATTTCCGTTGAACAAAGAATATATAATTTTGACGAAGTTGTTTGTGGATATACGGAAGAACAAGCCTTAGAAGAAGCTTCACGATGTATCCAATGTAAAAACCCAAAATGTATTTCTGGCTGTCCTGTAGGAATTGATATAAAAAAGTTTATTTGGTATATTACACAAAAAGATTATCCTTCTGCCTACTATACAATCTCAGAAAAAAATAATTTCCCATCAATTTGTGGCAGAGTATGTCCTGCAGAATATCAATGTAGAAAAACTTGTGTATTCACACCTAAAGACCGTAACGTAGCAGAAGAAAATGCTATAAATATTCCCTTGTTAGAACGGTTTGTAGGTGATTACGCAAGGAAACATAATCTTGCATTAAATCTTACCGAAAAGATAAAAACTAACCCTAAATTAATAAATACAAAAGTCGCAGTGATAGGTTCAGGACCTGCAGGGTTGTGTGTAGCAGGTGAACTTGCACGGTTAGGTGTGAAAGTTGATATATATGAAGCACTACATTTATTAGGTGGAGTATTAATTTATGGTATTCCACCATTTAGGTTACCCCGAGATGTGTTATACTACGAGATAAATTTATTAAAAAATTATAATGTAACTTTTTACACTGGAGTAAGTGTAGGTAAAACTCTGCCTTTTAGGGAATTACAAAAACAATATAATTCAATTTTTATTGGCACAGGTGCAGGTGCACCTACATGGTTAAACATTGAAGGAGAAAGTTTATGCAATATTTATTCTGCAAACGAATATTTAACACGAGTAAATTTAATGCATTCAGATAAATTTCCTGAATTTCATACACCTATAAATGTAGGTAAAAATGTCACTGTGATTGGTGGCGGTAATACTGCAATGGACGCTGCACGAGTAGCGTTACGAATGCAAAAAATTAAAGGTATAAACGGAAAAGTAACTATTTTATACAGAAGAACACAAGAAGAAATGCCTGCAAGAAAAGTAGAAATTGACCATGCAAAACAAGAAGGTGTTGAATTTAAGTTCCTTGTCCAACCAGTAAAATTTAGTGGTGACACTCGAGGATATGTAAAAAGTGTTTTATGTTTACAATGTACTTTAGGCGAACCTGATTCTTCAGGTCGGAGACGGCCTGTCCCTATAAAAGGTTCTGAATTTGAAATAGAAACTGATTTAGTAATAATCGCTATAGGATTAAAAGCAAACCAAATTTTGTTGTCCACTTTGCCTGAATTGAAAACTACTCAAGACGGTGATATAATAGTAAACCCTGAAACAATGGAAACTTCAATACCGAATGTTTACGCAGGTGGCGATGTTGTAGGTGGAGAAGGAACTGTTATTGAAGCAATGGGTATGGGTAAAAAAGCTGCTCAAAGTATAGTTCAAAAATTAACTATTGGATAGAATTAAAGAATTTTTTTAAAATATTTTATTGTTTCTTTCAACCCGTCTTCTAACGAAACTTTTGGAGTCCACTGTAACAGTTCTTTTGCTTTTGTAATATCAGGTTTTCTTTGTCGTGGGTCATCTTGTGGCAGTGGTTTAAATACTATTTTACTTTTACTTTTGGTAATTTTTTTAATCAATCTCGCAAAATCTATAATTTTCATTTCTTCAGGATTGCCTAAATTAATCGGTTCAGGGAGATTTTTTAATAACAATTTGTAAATTCCTTCTACTAAATCTGAAATATAACAAAATGAACGTGTTTGTTCTCCATCACCATAAACTGTTAACGGTTTGTTTGTCAATGCTTGATAAATGAAATTAGGCACAACCCTACCGTCGTTAAGTCGCATCCTCGGTCCATAAGTGTTAAATATACGAACAATCCTTACTGAAACTTTATGATATCTATGATATGCCATAGTCATTGCTTCAGCAAACCGTTTTGCTTCGTCATACACTCCACGAGGTCCTACAGGATTAACTGAACCATGGTAAGTTTCACTTTGTGGCGAAACTTCAGGATCACCATACACTTCAGAAGTTGAGGCTAACATAAAAATAGCATTTTTTTCCTTAGCCAACCCTAACGCTTTATGTGTTCCCAAAGCGCCTACTTTTAGTGTTTGAATAGGATATTTTAAATAATCCGCAGGCGATGCCGGAGAAGCAAAATGTAACACAGCATCAACCTTCCCAGGAATATGAATGTAATTTGTCACATCATGTTTTATAAACAAAAACTTTTCGTTACCGAACAAATGTTCAATATTTTTTATATTTCCAGTAATCAAGTTGTCAACACAAACTACATGATGACCTTTAGAAATAAAATAATCACACAAATGTGAACCTATAAACCCTGCACCACCTGTTATTACAATTCTCATTTATATATTCCCTTTCCTATTATCTTCCTATGCTCTTGTATATAAACCCTAACTTTGTAATTTTTTGGGGTTCAAAAATATTTCGTCCATCAATAATTGTAGGATGAACCATTAGTTGCTTGATTCTCTTCAAATCCATTTTCTTAAACTCATCCCATTCAGTAAGAATAAGTAAACAATCACAATTTTTTGCAGTATCATATACTGACCTACAATATTCTATGTCAGGGAAAATTTGTTTCATTTTTTCAACAGCTTTGGGGTCGTATGCTTTTATTTTTGCACCTTTTTGTTTCAACACAGTAATAACTTTAATAGCAGGCGACTCTCGAATATCATCAGTATTAGGTTTAAATGATAAACCTAGTATACCTATAGTCTTATCTTTTAATATCCACAATGTATCTTCAACTTTTTTTATGAACAACTCAATTTGGTGTTGATTAACTTTTTTTACTTCTTTGAGAATACCAAAATTATAACCTACTTTTTCTGCAATCCAAATAAATGCGTCTACATCTTTAGGAAAACAAGACCCACCATAACCAATCCCAGCTTTAAGAAATTCTTTCCCGATTCTCTTATCCAAACCCATACCTAAAGCAACTTTTTCTATATCTGCGCCAGTAAGTTCACAAATGTTCGCCACAGCGTTAATAAACGATATTTTCGTGGCTAAAAACGAGTTTGACGCATGTTTTATAAGTTCAGCACTTTTTGTATCCACGACAATTTTAGGCGATTTTATCTTCTGGTAAACTTTTAACATAATTTTTTCAGCACGTTTTGACTCCACTCCAAGGACAATTCTATCCGGATGAAGAAAATCGTTCACTGCAGTACCTTCTCTTAAAAATTCTGGGTTTGATACAACATCAAATTCTACATTGTTTTTTTTATATTTATCAATTGTCTTTTTAATCCACTGTGCAGTTTCTACAGGAACTGTAGATTTTTCTACAATAACTTTATATTCGTCCAACCATTTTGCAATTTCTCGTGCAACATTTTCTATATAACTTAAATCAGGTGAACCATCAGGGTTAGACGGTGTACCTACAGCAATGAAAATTACTTCGCCATATTTTACTGCATCTTTTATCTGTGAGGAAAATTTTATTCTTTTAGCATTTTTTTTAATAAGTTTATCCAATCCAGGTTCATAAATTGGTATAATACCAGAAACCAACTTCTTAATTTTTTCTTCGTCGTTATCTACACAAAGGACTTTATGACCTAACTCTGCTAAACATACACCTGTGGTTAATCCAACATATCCTGTACCAATTATAGAAATTTGCATAATTTATCTTTCTACTACTCGTATTCTACTCTTTTTCATTTTTTACTAAAGGTAAGATAAAAAACTTTACTGTTTCAGTTTGCTTTTTTCATACCCTTCTTTTAATAAACACAACACGGTACTTACCATAAAACTTAACACTAAACTGATCATCGTGTTTCTTAAAATATATCTTCGTTTTGGGACTAAAGGTAGTTCGCTAAGATATGCAATTTTTACTAAAATATTTTCAGTTATACCTTCGCTTATATCAAGTTCTTCTTTTTTCCGTTCCAAAGCTACCATTGCTTCCCAGGCAAGGTCACGGGTTTTTACCAATTCTCGTTCTTTAACTTTTTCTTTTTCAATTTTTGTCTCCAATTCTTGTATTTTTTGTTCAAACCTTTGTTCTTTTAATTCTTTTTCAAATTCTGATTTACGTTTTTGTAAAATAGAAATTATATTGTCAATATCTTCAACAGCAGAATTTATCTGTGCACCAGTAATTTTTGTAGTATCTTGTGACGAAAATTCAAACTTAAACGGTAACTCACTATCGCCAGCAAAAATACTTGCGTTATAACGTAACAAAGCAATAGCATTGCCCAGTTCGCCTACTGTAGAAACACTGCCTTTCTGTAGTTGTTCTTTTAAATTTTTAGCAGTCCAGATATTCCTTTCTATTGAATTAATACTTTCGTTGTAATAGTTGTATAAACTTTGTAATCTTGTTTTCTCTCTAAGGAGTTCCATCACAGGATTAGTTTGAATATATTCCGTATATTTTTTTACTGCTTCAGTATATTTTTGTCTAACTTCTAAAAGTTTTGCATCTAATATTTGTTTAGGTATGTCATAAAAAAATAAATTGTTAACCTGGTAAACTGCAGATTTTGCAATTTCGTTAGCAAAAAACTGTGCTAATTCTGGTGTTTTCATAGTTGCTTTTATCTTAATAAATTCACCTGCAGGTTTCACTTCTACAATATTTCCGTTTACAAAGTCTAAATAAGTAAACTCATTTTTATTAATAAGATTTAATTCTACTGCTTTTGATATTACAGGTTCAATTACTGTAGGTGTCTTGATAAGTTCCTGAATAGATTTTTTTCTATCTTCAAACCGTTGAATTATTGATTCACTAACTTCTTTAATCTGTATTTTAGGTTCAAAAGTTACCTCAGGTTTGGTCCCTAAAACAATCAACCCTGATTCTGCAATGTATAACTTCTTACTTAAAGTTAACAATAGAACAAATGTAAATAACGTTACTGTCACACTAAATATTATAATAAACCGTGCGTATTTATAAAAAAAATTTACTATATCAGCAATACTGATTTCTTCCTCATCTATAACCATTGATATAATCCTCCTTAGGGAAAGTTATTCTTCTTTTTCTTTAGATAAAATTTCTTTAATTCCAGCTATTGTACTTAATATTCCAGACATCTCCATTGGTATAAAAATTTTTGTTGCTTTACCATCAGCAATTTTTTGTAATGTCTCAAGATATTTTATTGCTATGAGGTCATTTGTAGGTCTCCCTGTATGAATAGCGTTAAACACAGTCTCAATTTGATATTTTTCTGCATCAGCAACTTTTTTTATAGCTTCTGCTTTACCTTCAGCGGTAAGTATAGCAGCTTGTTTTTCCCCTTCTGCTTTAAGTATAGCAGCTTGGCGAACTCCTTCTGCTTCAAGTATCATAGCACGTTTTTCTCGTTCTGCTTTCATTTGTTTACTCATAGCGTCTGTAATATCTTTAGGTGGGTCAATTTTTTGTATTTCTACACGAGTAATTTTTACCCCCCATTTATCAGTCGCTTCATCCAACACCTGCCTTAGTTGAAAATTAATTTTTTCTCTACTTGTAAGTGTCTGGTCAAGTTCCATATCACCTATAACATTTCTAAGGTTAGTTTGGGCAAGTTTTAACGATGCTAAAGAAAAGTTTGATACTTCGTAGACAACTTTTACTGGGTCAGTTACCTGAAAATATATCACTGCATCTACAGTTACTACTACATTGTCTTTTGTAATAACATCTTGTGGTGGAACATCAATAACTTGTTCTCTCATATCTACAATTCTGATACGTTGTAATGGCGGAAAAATTACCACTAGCCCAGGTTCAACTGTTTTTGTATATTTACCTAATGTTTCTACTAACCCACGTTCATATTGTTTTATAACTTTCACTGCACGAAATAAATATATTATTGCAAACACTACCAAAATTATTGTTACTCCTGCTGGCATATTTTTCTCCTCCCATAAATTGTGTATTAGGATAAAAGTTTATTTCTACTGTTCTACTTCAGTGTTCCAGTACAAGTTGTCAACAAATTTCTGCCATGAAGAATGTAACTTAAAATTAGTGTTAAGAACTAAGGACAATTTTGTCCTGCGAGAGGGTTTATACGGTGGAATAACAAGTTTCATTTTTGCTTCTTGAGGTGTTCTATTCCCTTTCTTAAGATTGCAACTAATACAAGAGGTTACAATATTACCCCATTCGGTTTTCCCACCTCTAGATCTTGGAATTATATGGTCAATATTAAGTTGTGTGGAGTCAAATTTTTTGCCACAATAACAACATTTATAACCATAATGTTCATAAATATTTTTTCGTGTAAGTTTAGGTTGTTCAAACTGTATCTTGTCATAAAATTTTAACACTATTATCTCCGGAATAGCAATTTTAAATCTGGGAGTATAAACAAAACCTGCAGGATGGTCATTTATTTCTTGAGAAAGTTCAAACCACTCATTAAAATTGTATAACCTATATTCTTCATCTACAACATTTGCTCGGTCAAGATATAAAAGAACTATAGCACGACGCCACGTAGTAAAATTTACCGGTATAAAATGTCTGTTTAACACTAACACTTCTGACATAAACAATTATTTAAAAACTTAATCCTATACTTACAGAAGCGCCATCCTCATTATATATTTTTGAATATGCTAAATTTATGTAAACCACAGGAAAGAAAGAAAAATTTATCCCTAATTCTATTCTTGTCCCACTGGAAAATTTGCCAGTAAGTTTACCTAAACTAGATAATCCAAGCTCCTCCAGAAGTTTATCATTTATTTCCATATTACCATTATCTATCCCTACAATTAGGTAAGGTTTTATAACTGGCAAACCTACCGATGCAATTATGTTCAACGAAGTAGAATCTAAACTTAAAACATCTGTAGCAATAAATTTATTCATTACACCTGCAATACTTATATCCGGCACTCCGGGAATTATACTGTCAAATACACAATATTTTACACCAAACCCGTAAAAAGTCATTCCTGAGACGCCCATCCCACGAACAATGAAATCTATGTTAAATGGTAACCCTTTTTCTAACTGTACTACAGGTAGACCTATAAAATCATACCCCTGTTTTTCACCCAATTTACTAAGGATTATATTTTCTGAAGAAATTTTTTTAAGTCCTAAATATAATCTAAAATTTAATCCTATTGAGGGAGGAATTGTTTTAAACAAACCTAAACCTTCAGCATTAGTAAACATGTTCATACAGGTTATGCCTGTTATATCTTTGGCTAACGGATTTAAATATTCAGGTTGCAGATTCTGTTTTATTTCCTCTATAAAATCACAAAAAATTGTGTTGGAGAATGTTACTAATATAACTAATAACCAGATAATTTTATTTTTTTTCATCTTCTCCTCCTTTAATGATAAAGTTTGAATCAACTCGTAAACTTTATTTATAAATTATTTTTTCTGCAATGTCAATAACTTATACACAAATTATTTTGTTTTTAAAATAATGGAATATTTTTAACCACTCTTCTTCAGTAATAAATTTATCGTTCATTGTAAGATATCCCAACCCTAAAATTACAAGATTCTCTATCATCCAAATTTTTTTATTGCATATTTTGCGTAATAATTTTATAACAATTTTAGCATCACCACCAGTAATAACGATGTTCCTGGGCTTAATTATAGATAGAATATTATTTATTCCTGAGGAATAGAAATTAATCATACCTTTCATGATACAATCAAAAGTATCACTGCCTATTAAATCTTTATCTTCTATAACTTTTTCATACTTAAATCTTTGCAATTTCGTATACGAAATGTTGGGCAATTTTGATGTCCGTTGTGCTAAACTTTGAACTGCTGACCCTATACCTATAAAAATTTCGCCACCTACATATTCACCGTTTTTGTTCAAATAATCTATTGTCACAGCAGTACCTGCAGAAACTACTACAGTGTCACCACCAACAAACTGTTTCACTGCAAAAATGTTTAACAACCTATCCACACCGATATTTTTTGTGTCATATTTAATTTTAAACTTTTTTTCTAAATCTTTATATGTAACAAATTTCATAAACGGATTGTTAACAAATTTTTGTTCAATTTCTGTGACTACACAGGAAATATACATTGGAATATTATGAAATTGTTTGACAAACCTGTAAAACTTTTTTGTAGGAAATTTTTCTATTTTTACTTTATTTGAAAGGGAAATTTTTGCTACTGTTGTAAATGTGTTACCTATATCACATAGTAATTTCATAATATATACTTTTTACCAAATTGTTAAATTAGAATACAATAACTTAGAATTTAATCCTATCTAGTTATTATGTTGAAAACAAACTTCAAAATTTTATAGGATTTATTTTTATGAAAACACCTTATTTCACACAACCAGAGTACAACACGCCGGAAAATACCTCGCAAAAGTTCCTAACTAAACTGTTTTTAGCTACCCAATGGTATTTCTTTACTAAATGTTTTGCCATTATAACTCAAGCATATATTGAGATAAAAAAAGGTACTTATAATTATGATAAATGGATAGAATATTCTCATAAGATATTTAAACTGGTGGAAGAGTGCGGTGGTAAAATTTCTATTTCAGGATTAGAAAATATAAAATTATGTAATCCACCAGTGGTGTTCATAAGTAATCACATGAGTACATTAGAGACTTTAATCCTTCCATGTATTATAGGAGGACGGATAAAAATTACATTTGTAGTAAAAAAAAGTCTTATTTACTATCCTATTTTTGGAGCTTTACTAAAAAAAATAAATCCTATTGTTGTTGACCGTAACAACCCAAGAAAAGATTTTGAAATTGTGTTATCCGAAGGAAAAAAATTCTTATCAGAAGGGATATCAATCGTGATTTTCCCACAAAAAACACGAACATTAAAATTTGTTCCTTCAGAGTTTAATACTTTAGGAATAAAATTATCTAAAATAGCAAAAGTACCTATAGTACCTATTGCTTTAAAAACAGATTTTTGGACACCTGGCAAAATTATCAAAGACCTTGGAACTATTCACAAAAATAAAAAGGTTTATATAAAATTTGGCCCACCATTGGTTATAAAGGACACAGGAAAACAAGAACATCAAAAAATAATAGAATTTATTTCCACAAACCTTACCAAATGGAAGATGTTAGAAAAATAAAGAAATTAAAAGAATTTTAAGAAAAGTCAAAAAACAATTCTCCAGCCATAATTTTAGGATAAAAATAAGTTGTCTTCGGCGGGAAAATATAAGAATTTAATACTGCCTGTTGAAAAACTTCTTTGCTAATAGGTTCTAGTAAAAATGCATATCCTTGATATTTATCAGCCCAAGAAATTGTTTCTTTCATATCGTAATGGTAAAAAATTTGTTCTTTTGGAACATTTTTTAACACTGTTTCGTTTAATATCACGCTTGGGGTATCTTTTATTAAAGGTGGTAAGTTAAGTTTTAGTTTATGTTTTATACGCATAACTTTGAACTCGCCTTTGTGATATAACACAAGTTTCACAAGTTCTTTTCCGTCCCAGTCGTGTAAATCAAAGTATTGATGAATAGAATCTTCTATAAATTTCCCCGCCACAGCTCTATGCGTAGGTAAAATCAATAAACCATCGTCAGATAAAGAACATATATATGCCATAAAATATTGGCTATTTAACAACTCTATTTGTGAACTTTTGGTCTTTTTTTGATCTAATAAATATTTATGATATAACAAAGCAGTTTTATACCTATGATGTCCATCTGCAATGATCAATTTTTTGTTTTTAAAAAATTTTTTTATTGTATCAATTTTTTCTTTTGATACCAATTTATAAATTTTATGTTCAGTATTCGCAGAATCTTTAAATATCACTATTGGTTTTAATTGTGAAACAATTTTTTGAATCCAGTTGAGAAATTTTTTATCTTTATCTGGAACTAAGCAAAACACAGCTGAGGTTTGAACTTTTAATGTTTTAATAAGCTCAAGTCTATCTTCAACAGGTTTCGGTTTTGTATGTTCGTGAGGAAGGATAGTTTTATATTCAGGATCCAATTTTACAATACAAAACAATCCCGTCCGCGTATATTGTTTAACACTGCTTTTTACAGAAGTATTTTTATCCAGTGGTAACGGTGGATAGAAAAAATTTTCTTGCAACAGATATATCGCAGGAATGGAATCTTTTACAACAATTTTGTTTCTCTTCCACGAAACCAATTTCTGTTTTGCTGAAATATATTTAGATTTTCCTTTTACTGCTCGGGGTAATTCAAGGTTTACAAAATTATATTTTTGTTTCAAAAGTTTATGTTGTAATTCTGAAGAAATAACATCATACGGGGGACAAATTACCTCTGACAATGAAAGCCCTTGTTTTTTTAACTTGTCAATATTGTAATGTAATGCACAAAATTCTTTTATTTCAACCATAGGATTAATTTTAAACAGATAAATTTTTAAATTTTCTGTTTCCCAGTAACCATTATTATAGAAATAACTACAAAAACTATCATCGCTTGTAACAACAATAAAATACTACCCATAGAACCTGCAGGTGTATATCGTAATACTAACACAGATATGTCTAAACATAATGAAATCAAAACAATAATACCTACAACAGAAGGGATATTAAAATTTAAACTTACTAATCTATGATGGAGATGATCTTTACCAACATATTCTATCCATTGTTTAAAATTTTTTACTGTTTTATTTTTAATCCGTGAAATTGTAATATATACCATGTCGTATATTGGTACACTCAAAATTAATATCGGTGTAGACAATGACACTACAGGATTTTTTTCCCCCCACCAACCTACTACAGAAATTGTCGCTAATAAAAAACCTAGTATTGTAGCACCACAGTCGCCTAAAAAAATTTTTGCCTTATGCCAGTTGTACGGTAGAAAACCTAAACATGAACCTAACAACGATGAAATAATATATATTAAAAATTTTTGTCCTGTTAAAATTGTAATAACCAAAAATGTTAAAGAACTAAAAATTGTGTAACTGGTTACTAATCCGTCAATACCGTCCATAAAATTTATTGCATTAACAATCCCAACAAACCAAATTATAGTAATGAGAATCTCAAAAACGTTTTCAAATAACCAGTTACGTGGTACCACTGTAATCTGATACCCAAAATATATTATAATACCAGTGGCTATTATTTGAGTTACCAACCTTATTATAGCAGGAACACCTTTAATATCGTCTATTAAACTTATACAAAAAATAATACTTGAAGCTAATAATACACCAACAATTTCTTTAGAAAACTGTAAGTTTCGTAGCAAAGTTAAAACAATAGATACAAAAATTGCTATACCACCAACACGCGGTGTTGCTATAGTATGTATCTTACGTTCATCAGGATAATCTAACCATTTAAATCTGTTTGCTAATTTTATCACTATCGGAGTAAGAAAGTACGTGATCAAAGCTGAAAGTAATATAATATATAACCACCGAATATTTAACTTATATGCCCAAGTACCTATAGGACGATAAAATATAAGTAAAGAAATTATACCTGCTAATACATAGTTCATCATAGTTTTGATATCCAGAAATCTAATGCTAACCTTAACGGGACAAACCCTTCTGCATATTTTACTCTGTTTTGGTACCCACGGAATATCGCTGTAGATATTGCACTTTCTATAATAGACAACTTTTTTACTTTTGTAGCATAAATTTGTGATTTATGTAATTTTAACAATTTTAGTTTAGCGTCTAAAACTTCGCCTATATCTACAAAAACCGACGGATTAAAATCTATACTTGTTGGAGATTCGTAAAATAAAACATTTCTTATGTATCTTGTAGCAGTAATTGTTGCTTGAGCAACATTACGATGGTCTTGATGAGTATCTTCATAATAAGGAGAAAAAATTATTGAAGGTTTAATTTCTGTTATTACAGTCTCTATCTTATCTATAAGAGTTTTAGACATTGAAACCTCAGTATCTTTAAACTCACCCCAGTATAATTTTGCGTTCAACACAGAACATACCTTTTGTTGTTCTTTTTGTCTAACTTCTGGTTTACCACCAATTTCACCTTTAGTAATTACTAAAACATAAATCCTGGCTATTTTAGAAAATTTCAGTAATGTCCCACCACAACCAAACTCAAAATCGTCCGGATGAGTGCTTATAACTAATATGTTTATATTCATCACCTTATCTCCTCCATATCATAAATAAAAACTTTCAATACTTTCTTTAACTAACTGTTTGGTTATTTTATTTACTCCTTGAGCATATCCTGCTAACAAAACTGTGTCACAAATCTGGTTTATTCGTCTAGGTATTCCACCTGAACGTTCAAATATCATATCTATTGCTTCTGAATCAAAAATATCCTGTTGACCACCGGCAACTTTCAGCCTGTGGTTTATATACTGTTCTGTTTCATAACGGTTCAACGGGGATAAATAATATCTCATCACAATCCGCTGGTTTAACTGTTTTATATTTTCTACTTTATCTTTAAGTTCAGGTTGGCCAAGCAAAAGTAAAGTTAACAAAAACTTGTCTTCTAACTGAAAGTTTAGCAATAACCGTAGTTCTTCAAAAATGTCGTTTGAATCAATTACATGCGCTTCGTCTATTATAATAACAGTTTTTTTCCCATCCAAAAGATTGTTTTTTAACACAGATTCTAATTTTATAATTACATCTGCTTTCCGTGTAGAAACTTCCCCACCTGATAAATTATAAGTGATCAATCTTAACATTTCAACATCGTCAAGTTTAGGGTTAGTAATAATTGCAACTTTATATATATCTTTTTCTAACTCTTTTAATAACGACCTTGATAACAAAGTCTTTCCACAACCATATACACCAGTTAACAACCCAGCACCTTTGCCTTCTTTGATAACATACAACATTCGTGCAAGCGCTTCTTCATGTTGTGGCGAATTATAAAAAAATTTAGGGTCAGGCGTGTTCTCAAACGGTTTTTCTTTCAAACTCCAATATCGTTCGTACATGGTGATTATAAAAATATTTTTTTATTTAATCAACTTTTGAGTTACTTCTACAATATATTCGGCTTCTTCTTCTTTTAACGACGGATAAATCGGTAATGATATAGTTGTCTCATATAACAGTTTCGAATTTTTGCAAAAGAATTTGTTAAAATAATATTTATCTAAAGGTAAATATACTGGTCGGGCAACTTCAATACCAAATTTTTTATATCTTTCTATTATCTTATTCAAATCCATTTTTTCTATAAGTTGTACTATAAACCGATAATATGACAAAACTACATTATTTTTAGGTTCAAATATTTTTATATTACATTTTTTTAACTTAGTTTTGTATAGGTCAAAAATTTTCTTTCTAATTTTTACAAGTTTAAATAGATTTTTTAACTGCACAAGTCCATAAATTGCTTGAATTTCGCTGAGTTTATAATTATACCTTAACCTAAACTTATTTTTTTTGTCATATTCTTTTATATCTTTAATTGTATTATACAACTTTTTATCGTCGGTAATTATAGCGCCACCTTCACCAAACGTTGTAATCATTTTCGTTGCATAAAAAGATAAGATATTTAACTTGCCAAACCTGCCTACAAGCTCGCCATCAATTTTAGCACCTAAACTTTGTGTAGTATCTTCTATAACAGGAATATCTAAAGCTACAATTTTTTTTATATCTTCTGAAGGATAACCAAACATATGTGGTACAATTATTGCCTTTGTTTTTTTAGTAAGATGTTTTTTAATCTCTTTATAAGAAATATTAAAACCGCCATCTTCAACATCTACAATTACAGGTTTTGCACCTGTGTAAAGCACAGAATTTAATACAGCAGAACAAGTATACGCAGGAAGGATAACTTCTGAATTGTTGTCTACAGCTAAACTTAACAATGCCAAATGTAATCCTGCTGTACCTGAAGAAACACATACTGCATACTTTCTACCAAAAAATTTACAAAGTTCTTGTTCAAACTGTTCAACAAATTTACCTTCTGAAAAAAATTTGTTATTAAATATTTCTTTTATATTTTTTATAAGTTGTTTAGTTGAAATAACCGAAGGTCTTGAATGATGAATCATAAACTTAACCAAAAAGTTAACTGCTAATCAATCTAAGTGTTTCATCTTTACCAACATTAAAAATCATGTCTATAATTGAAAGATTTGGTATAAACTCGCCAAACAGCTGTGGATAGTCTGGAGTTTTATATTCTTGAAAAATTACATTTATACCGTTATCTATAAACTTTTCAACTTCTAAATATTCTTTTGCTCCAGAACCAGAAATGTATATATCAGCTGAAAGTTTTTTACATATATTGACCAACCTATCTGTTTTTTCTCCTTCAACTTTTAATTCTGAAGAAAACTTAAAAGGTTTATCAATACCAAGATAAGAAAGAATTTTAATTATTGAACTTACATTTATATCAACTAACATTTTATACTCCTTATTTAACAATTCTTCAATATATACAAAAAATTCATAAAAGTATTTTGCTTTATTATAATTGACCTTTATACTTTTAAGATGGTCTTTACGCCATAAAATGTGGTTGTCTATTTTTATCTCGTTAATCTTTTGGCCAAACTTGTAATGCACGGGAACTGTAAGCCATTGAATACCTGCAGCAGATTTTATTCTATTTCTATTCTGCCATTCGTTTTTTTTATACTGAACATCGTCAAGGAAGATAAACAAATCACATTGCATTATTTTATTAAAATATCCTGGCCAAGGTAAATATTGCGGCTGATGTATCGCTATTTTCATGAATTATTCTACAAAAATAGGATTTGTAGCTAACATATGTGGATAATTAGATTCAATAAATATTCTATAATAACATTTTTTAGTTTCTTTAGACAATACTTCTGATACATTTTCGTCTACAAAATTAATCCTGTAGGGTGTTTTTCCTTCTAATATATTTATCACTTCGCTGTTGCGAATTATATAAATCCTAACATCATTCTGTGAATCGTCAGTAAATTTTACTACACCATCAATAACAACCTTACCTTGGTTAAAAATTTTTTCCCCATAGGTAGCTATTACACTTGAAGAACTGTCCCAAACAAAAAATTTTGTTTTTTTATCCTTACGAACATTTTCTGTAGAAACAAAAACAAAATTTTCTAATTTTAACTCTTTTTTTCCTTCACACCATAAAGCATAAAATCGTCCTTTTGATAAAGAATATAAAATTTCTTCCTGCGACTTTTTTGAAACAAAAACAATGTTTTTTCTGGTGTTCAACTGGTCACTACCTTCAGCAAAATCTATTTCAGAAAAACACCATACAGGTTTTTCCCTTTTCCCTTGACAATATTCTGTCAACATTTTATCCCATAACCCGCCAGGTTTACCTATTTTTCTATACCCTTCAGCAAAAATAGCAAACCCGTCATAGTTGTGGGTATTTAACAAAGAATATGGGTAGGGTTCTGTTTTAGCATATATCTTCAAATTTTTAATTTGAGTTATCAGTTGTGGGTTTTGATAATTTCTCGCTTCAGGATGTGACCAGATAATAAGATAGTTTTTTTTGTTTTTAATTTTAAGCAGGTTCACATAATTTATCAAATTTTGGTATGGTAGTTCGTTATAATTTTTGTATTGGTCATATGGTAAATATTTATATGGAAAATTTATTAGTAAAACTAAAAAAATTATACAACACAACAAAAACTTTATCAACCTAGGTTTTAAAATTAGCAAAAAAGGTAGTAAACATATCGGCCATAATGAATAAAGGACAAATCTTCCACTACGATATTCGTTACCTATTATTGGTAAATTATAGAAATATTGTGGTTCATCAATACCAACAATTAACAAATGTTTATGCCAGTTGTTAAGTATAAGAGTTTCCTTTTGTACACTCCAGTAATAAAATGGTGTAGTTTCTATCCCAGGAATTATTACTATTTCAGGATATTTTTCGTTTAACCATTTAATTTCTTGTAAATATTTTTCAGGTTTTTCTTTTAAGACAGAATTTTTTTCTACTGATTTTTTAATAACACGATGGAACGGTTTTATTCCAAATTCTACTTTTATTAAATCATGGTCGGTTATAATCACACTATCTATAGCAAATTTTTTACACATCAAAATTATATCTTCTATAGAATATTTTATTTCGCCACTATATTTTGTATGCACATGTAAAACACAACTGATTTGTTCATCGCATAACAGCACCACTGTGAACACCAACAGGATTAAAACTAAATTTTTTAGGTTTAATTTCACTGTGTTGTTTTGGTGTATAATTGTGTATAAAATTTATCTAGTAAATATATCATTCTTTGGACACTGAACTGAGGATAGTTGTCAACTAATTTGTTAACCCAAAGTTGTGCATTATGTCCCATAGTTAACCTTAACTTTTCATCTTTTATAAGTTTGATTATAGCTTCTGCTAAACTAAAAGAATCTTTAGGATTTACCAACAGTCCTGTGTAGTTATCCAGAACTACTGAAGGTATACCTTGAACTTTTGTTGAGACAACAGGTTTGCCTAAAAGTTGTGCTATAACTATTGTTTTCCCCATACCTTCGTTAAGTGAAGGTTGAACATAAATGTCCATAAGTGAAATTAATTCTTCTACATCGTCACGCATGCCAGTAAAAATAATTTTCTTTTGTAGCCCTGATTTTTTAACTTCTTGTTCTAACTTTTTTCGTTCTGACCCGTCACCAACTATTAAAAACAATAAAGGATAATTAAGCACGAATGACGAATAAATAAGTTTTATTGCTTCAATAAAATATCTTACACCTTTTATTGGTTCTAACCGTGCCACAGTGCCAATTACAATAGTTCCCTTCTGAATATTTAGTTCTTTTAACAACTTTTCGTTTTTAATCCCTATTTTTGATTTGATATGATCATAATCTACACCACAAGGAACAATTTCCCATTGATTTAATTTACCAACACCAAATTTTATTGATTCATTTTTTTCGCCTTCAGTTAAAGCAAGAAGTTTATCAGTAATTTTTGCAGTTAACTTCTCTATCAAAAGAAAAATTGTAGTTTTAATTTTACCAAAATATCCGTAAAAAACATGTCCATGAGGTGTATGGATTGTTTTTATAGTACGTAATTCAGGATACGTAGTTCGTAGTAGAAAAGTAGCCCAACGACCTAAAATACCTGCTTTTGATGTATGTGTGTGAACTATGTCAGGTTTTTCTTTTTTAATTATTTTATAAATTTTCCAGAGTGCAATTATATCTTCTATTGGTGATATCTCTCTTAAAAGTTCGTCAACTCTATAAGAAGGAAATTGTAAATTTAAATCAGAAACTTGACTTTTACCATAAACTAAAACTACATCATATCTGTTTCTGTCAAGATTTTCACAAATATCTAAAACATATTCAGCAGAACCGCCCTTGTCTAATCTTGTTATGATATGAATAACTTTAATTTTTTCTGGCATATACGATTATTGAAGGAGCAATAGAAATTCTCTTAAAAGAAATAAAATATAAAGCTTGAGAAAAAAGGCGAATCAAAAATTTAACAAAAACAACAACTATTTTACCTAAATAAGAAGAACCTGTTTTATATGGATCTCCTTTTGTAAAAAGTGAATTTGAAATTTCTATGTAAGTAAAACCAATATCTTTTAATAATCTTTTTATTGTTTTAGGCGTAAAAGAATATAAATGTAAAACTGATGGATAAAGACCAAAAATCTTA
>CALJEJ010000082.1 GCA_938074745.1 uncultured Endomicrobiia bacterium | reverse complement strand
CAATATATAAATTTGAAAACAAAACATCTGATGTAGAAGTTGATGTTACCGATATAGTAAAATGTTGGATACTCAATGATATAAAAAACAATGGTTTTTTGGTTAAATTTGAAAGTGAGGGTCGTAGTGAAAGAAGTCAGTCCATAAAATTTTATTCTAGTAATACAAATACAATATACTCACCAATGCTAAAAGCTTGCTATGTTGATTATGTTAGTGGTGGGTCAACAAATGAAAACATAGGATCGGGAAGTTTATCTGGATCATTAAGTTCATACGAATTTAACATTCCAACTTCACCCTTTAGTTTTGATTCATACGAAGAGGATATAGATGAAAAAATAGTAATTGGTTCATGTGAACAATATGTAGAAGAACCATCAATAATAAAAAAACCAGAACCAACTATATCAGGTGATATTGTTGCAAAAATAAAAACAATAAGAAAAAAATATTTTAATAATGAACAAATTAAGTTCAATGTTTCGGTCAGAAATAAAAATCCAATTAAAACATTTTCAAACAAAGCAAGATATAGTGGTGATAGCATAACTGATTGTGATATGTTTTATAGTGTACGAGATGCAGAAACCCATGAAATAATAATTGATTATACCGATTTTTCAAGAATAAGTAACTCAAAAGATGGTCATTTTTTTATATTAGATTTAAGTGGGTTGCACATAGGAAGGTATTATAAAATAATGCTTATGATAAAAAGTGAAAATGGAACTGAAGTGTTTGATGATACACGTGTGTTTGAGATAGGAAGTTGATTATGAAAAAACTACCAGAGTATCTCAAAGAAGAGAAATTCAATCAAAGAAATCTTCAAACATTGTTAACAGAAGGGAACTTAGAAAACAAGATAGATTCTTTTAATACTATATCGTTTTCAACCGACGATATAAACGAAAACTCGCAACTTGAGGATTTTCTTTTACTAATTCCAACCGAGAAGAGACGACCCATCCCACCGCAGGTGGAGACATATATACCAACGCAGGTTACGGATTATGCACAGGACGTAGCAACCAATCCAGACGAAGAGGTTAGTGTAATTGATGAAGTAGAAGATATAGAACAAGAAATGGAAAATATGCTTACATCAGAACAGGCACTACAAGCACAAATAGACGAACTGAGTAACCGATTAGATGAAGAGATTGGAAACTCTGTTAAATTAAAAGAAGATGCAGCCGAGACATTTACAGCCGCAAAGGATATAATTGTATCACAGAGAATTGCAGCTGGAGAAGGAAATGCACCAAGTGAATTTTCTGATGTTTTTCCTTTTCTACCAAAATCCGCAGAAGAAAGGCAAAACGAAGGAGTTGATCCATTCCCTTTTATGGGTGGATATGAATAGGAGTAGCTGACAATGGTTGATTTTATGAAATACATTCAACAGACTCCGTCTGAGAATAAAAAACTCACCCGTGGTTATAGTGTTGATGAATCAACTTTATCTATTGGGTTTGATAGTGAACCAACAAAATATGATTTTGGTTTATCTCCAAAAGACTCAATTGAATTTAGTGTATTTTCATCAGAGGGCATACGATTGGCATGGAAGGTTGTTGACGATGAACCAAATTTTGAAGTATTAAACCTTGATTATACAAACTTAGACGGAGATAGAATAAGTGGTCAAGCACGACTGTTTACAAGTAACTATCCGTCTATAGATGGAAATGTAGTAGTATCACCAAGTATTGATGCCAAGTCAGTTGGGATTGATTCTGGTTACTATTATATGCGTTATTCTTTTTTAAATGATATAGTTGGTTCAAGTGCAAATAAGAGTAAGTTGCTAATAAAGGAAATATCCAATTCACGGACAGAAATAAAAGTAATACCAGAGTGTTTAAAAACATCTCTTCGTGCAGAGGATATATCTTTATCTTTTGATTATGTAAATTTTACCACAAAAAAACTACCGGTTTCTCACTTATACAACTTTACAGATAAACTTCTCAGAGAGGATAAAAATTTATTATCTCAAGAATTTGACACTGAGATGTCAGAAATAATAAGTAATTACGAAGACTCAATTGAGTTAACTCTTGAGATGCTTGGTACAACTACACGGAAGCAAGTCTTTATAGAAATTGACTCGGTAAGAAAACGAGTTTTTGAGTTGTATAAAAATACATTAATTTCAGAATACAACGAAGTGTATACCAGAACAGACTTTTATGTCCAATATATAAATTGTATTAACTATGAAATATCTAAACAAAAAAGATTAGCAGATTCAGGTGTCGATCCACTTATAATTGATTTATATAAGTCGGTATTGGTAACATTATATGATTCGGATTATTTAAATAGATTGTTTGTAGATAGATTTGAACTTTACTTTAACAATTATGTAAATTTTGGCCAAGGTGAGATGTTTCCAATACTAGGAACACAACTTGCAAATGAAAATATAGGTGACGAAGACAAACACACACCACTAATTATAAAATTGTCGGAAGCACTTCCTGCGAATATAGGGGTTGGTTCTAGGTTATATATTTCAAACAAACTTTATTCTGATGATGTCGTACAAAAAGTAACTTACTTTAAAGAAATTAAGTCAAGTCTTACAAAGTTAAGAGGACCAAATAGAAGTCAGATTATAAAGAATAATGGTACAAAAGAATATACAAAGGACGAACTTGATACTGAGTCTGGTATAGAAGAAATCGATGAATCAACGACAAAAATATCTTCATACTTCAATAAAAATATAAATACAGGCATTACAAGTTTTGAAGAATTTTCAGACTTTGTAAAGTTCTCTTCTGCAAAAAGACAACTTGATTTGTTTATACAAAGATTTTCTAAGATTTCAAAATTAATTAATGTCATATCTTCATATGAATATTCTATCGAGACACTTGCTAAAAAAGTAGAAGATAACCTGTTACCCGAAAAAGAAGCAAACAGTTCTATCGCAATATTACAAAAAATAGAACTTAAAGAAAAACTAAAAGAACTTGATACAGAGTTATTGTCTCTGTCTGAATACGAGAGATATTTACTTTATACAGATTCACCGAGGGCATATCCACGAACCGAGAATGTTTATGTAAGTGGTATAACAGGAAAAAATCGTCTTGCTAACGGTAGGTACGAAAAATATTCATTTTTTAATGACAAAAACTCTTTTAAACATTGGTTGGGTGATTGGTATCTTTGGTGGGACGCATCCTCATTTGAATGGGTATTGTCAGTCGATGCTTATTCACGAAAGGAAACTTTCTTTTCTTTTAAAAGTGAGTCATACTTTTTTGAAACAGATGTAAAATGGGGAGACTATCTAGGTTTTGACGGGGATGAGTTTGTCAAAATATCTAAAGAAACACTAGATTATGGACCCGAAAAGGGAAAACTCGCACCTGAGTATATTCCCGGTGACATATCAAAGTGGTCTTCTGGAAGCAGAGGATATGCTTGGTACATAGATATGGCAACGGAGGCTGCCTACTACGACAAAAGTAATGATGATTTTTTGGGTTTAAACATACCTGAATTTTTAGTAAGAGATGACCAAAACGAAGACTTCCTTAAACTACTAAGTGCGGTTGGTACTATCTTTGATGTAATTGACAATTACATCAAAAACATGGGAAACTCAAGAGAAATTAGGAACAATCCTGAAAAGGGAATCCCAGACGAACTCGTTTATTATTTTTTAAACTCCTTTGGAATA
>CALJEJ010000081.1 GCA_938074745.1 uncultured Endomicrobiia bacterium | reverse complement strand
ATGAAAAACGGAACTACAAACATTACAAAGTATCTCACCGAGAAAAATACCAGAACTTACCTTGAAAAGATTTTTGAAAGCAAAAACGAAATTAAACAATTTCTTACCTCATTAATCTCGTTAACAGAACAAGAACCTAATCTAAAGAAATGCCAACCTGAAGATTTACTGAGAACTTGTCTGAAAGCAGTTGCACTTTCATTACCTATAGATAACTCATTAGGATATGCGTTTATAATTCCTTACAAATTAAAAGATGAGGGTTATAAACCGCAGTTGCAGATAGGATATCGTGGATTCTTGCAACTTGCCTTGAGGACTGGCGAATATGAAAAAATAAATGTTGTTGCTCTTCACGAAGGTGAATTGAAAAAATTTGACCCTATTACTGAAGAATTAGAATATGAAATTGTACAAGATAGAGATAAAAAACCAATCACACATTATGTTGCTTATTTCAAGATGAAGAACGGATATAGCAAAATTATTGTTATGACGAAAGAAGAGTTATTAAAACACGGGAAAAGGTTCAGTAGAACATTTGACACTGGCTGTTGGCAAACAGACACTGATGAGATGTGTAAAAAAACGATTTTGAAAAGATTATTAGTAAAATGGGGACAGTTAACTACTGAATTGAAAGAGGCTGTGAAATATGACCAAGCGATAATTAAGGAAAAAAAGGGGAAAGAGGTAATTGAATATCCTGATAATCCTGAAAATCCGATTGAAAAAGAAGTTAATATTATAATAGAGGAGAAAGAAAATAATGAAAAAAAGACAAAAAAAGAAAAAAAAGATGAAACTGTGTTATTTGAGGAGTAAAAATTGGAAAACAAATTTATATTTAAAAACTTTGTTAATCTCGGAGATTTATAAAAACATATAAATAACATAATTTTCAATTTTTTTCTGGAGGGTGAAAATGGAAGAAATAAAATTATCTTTTTCCCAAATCAATATGTATAAAAGATGTCCCGCTCAGTATAAATACCGTTATATAGACGGTATAAAAATCCCACCAAAATCTCAATCAATTTTAGGAACAGGAGTTCATACAGGTTTAGAATATGGTTTTCGTGAAAAAAGAATAAATGGTGGCGATGATACAAAAATAAAAAACATAATGAAAGATAAAACTGTGGAGACAATAGAAATTGCTGTTCAAACTGAACAAATTGACTGGGAAGAAGGCGATGATGTGAATGTGTTAAAAGACGATGGAGTAAAGATGATAGAAACATATTATAGTGAGGTTGGGAAAAAAATTAAACCTGAAAGTGTTGAACAAGAATTCAAGTTAACTCTGAATTCTGAACTTGTGCTTGTTGGGAAAATTGACCTAATAACGAAAAAAAGATTTATTGACTACAAAACTGGTGGACAAAAACCGCAAGATGATTATATCCTTTTTGACGACCAAACAAAAATTTACTCTTCTGTATTGAACTTACCGGGACACATCCACTGGATAATAAGATATAAAAAGAAAGACCCTCAGATTTTTATTCAAAAACGAGAAGTTTCTAAAGAAGAGATTGAACAAACACTTCGTGATGTGATGATTATTGCCCGTATGATACAACAAAATTTATTCTATAGAAGAAATGATATTCGTATTTGCGGATGGTGTGGGTATAGAAATTTATGTTATAAAGAAGGAGGGAAAAATGGATAAAGAAATTTTAAAGAAATTTTTTGATGCAATATTCCTACAAAACGATGATTATTTTGTTGAATTTAGATATAAAATTCCTAAAGGTGGAGTTATACAAAAATTTGTACAACGAAAACTATTAGATAAAGCAATAGAAGAAATGGTGGAAAATGAAGAACGAATAAAAAATTTTGAAATGTGGTTCGGTGTATGTCCAAGAATAAACAGAAGTGGAAAAAAAGAAGATATTAATCAAGTAAATGTTTTATGGTGTGATATAGATGACGCAACTATAGATTATAAAAATTTTGAATATCTCCCAAACATCGTAGTAAATTCTGGACACGGCTTACATCTTTATTGGATATTGAATAAACCCTTCATCATAAACTCACCTCAGGATATACAATATATAGAAAGTATATTACAAGGACTTACTAAATATTGTGGTGGAGATAATACATACGATATAAGTAGAGTTTTGAGAATACCTGAAACATATAACAATAAAAATCAAGAAGATAGAAAAAAAGTAATAATAATACATTTTGACGAAAGTTTTAAATATGATTTATCACAGTTTGAAAAATATAGAGAAATCGTTAAAGAAAGTATTGAAAAACCTTCTGTAATAGTAGAAAAACAATTGCAAGTTGATATTGACGAATACAAAGAATTACCTTTCTGGGTGGTTGATGCAATAAAACACGGTTGGACGGAGAAGAGCAAGTATAAAACACGTTCTGAATTAGATTTTGCTGTAATGTTATCACTACTACATCATAACTTTTCTGACGAAATGATATTTAGCATTTTTACTGACGAAAGATATAAAATTTCAGAAAAAACACTTGAAAAAGGAAAAAGTTGGAGACAATATTTAGAACATACTTTAAGTAAAGCAAAAGAATTCAGAGAATATAGAAAGCAACAATGGATTGAGAAAATAAACACGTTTAAAGATTTTCAAGAAGTAATTGAAGTGTATAAAAAATGGTTGTGGATAGAAGATGAAGATTACTTAAAGATAATTCACGCTTGCCTTATAGCACATAAATTTGATGCCAAACCCGTCTGGCTTATAGCTTTAGCCCCACCTTCTATGACAAAAACTTCAGTTTTACAAGATTTAGTTGTTTTGAAAAAATATAATGTTCATTTAGTTTCAGAATTAACAGCAAAAACATTAGTTTCAGGTGATAAACATTATGCAGGTTTGTTAAGTGAGATAAAAAATGGGATTATCCTCTTCAAAGATTTCACTACGATTTTACAGTTGGATGCAACAAGTAGAAGTGAAATTTTGCAACAATTGAGGGAATGTTGGGACGGGCAATATTCAAAATCGTTCGGAACAGGGAAAAGAATAACTTGGGAAGGGAAAATAACTGTTCTTGCTGGTGGAACTGAAGCTTATGAAGTATATAGACAAGTAGACCAAACTTTAGGAGAACGATTCATAATTTACAGACCTATCATAGAGAATAGAGAACAGATGACTTACGTAGCTCTGACACAATTAGGGAAAGAACAAAAAATGAGGAAAGAAATTCAGGAAGCAATAAGATTGTATCACGAAAGTATTGATTTTGAACCGAACTTTTTAGACGATATGATAATAGATGAAAACACGAAAAAAGAAATTTGCGCAGTTGCTGATTTGATAACATTGTTCCGTAGTGGAGTAAAAAGAGATGCAAGAAAACAGATAGAGTATATCCCACAACCTGAGGCACCTACAAGATTAGCACAACAAATCACTTTGCTTGCTTTCGCTTTATCATTATTAAACAAACATTACACTATTACAGAAGAAGAATTAAATCTCGTGAAAAAAGTTGCTCTTATGACTATCCCTTTGAAAAAATACAAAATTATCAAATTTTTCTGTGATAATAAAAACATATCGTATAGACTATCAGAGATTTCAGAGAAATTAAACATCCCTGTTTCTACTTTATTTTACTACCTTGAAGAAATGTGGTGTTTTAAAGTTCTGACAAATGTAGGGGATGGAAACTCAGCAGAATATCATTTGTCAAGTGAGATTTATGAAAAATTGAAAAAAGCGAGGTTATAAAGATATGTTAACAAACGAATATAGTGAAAATAAAAATTTCTTTATTTTTCAAAGAGTTTTTATCTTTTCACTAATAATATATATACACATAATTAATTTTTTTTCTACTCTATATATATTTTTAGTGAAAAACATAAATTTCTTTGAAAAATAAAGAGATTTTATTTTTCACTATGCTACAAGAAAGGAGGGACAGGAAAATGAAAATAATAAAAAAGCTGGTTTGTCTACTGTTTGGACACAAATTCAAGGTAAAAAAGGGGATAAGATTTTTGCATTGCACAAGATGTAACATATTTATAAGACAGTGGTAAGAGAAGGGAAATAAAGAGGGATATCTTGGGATAGATTTAGGTAAAAGGAGGGTAGATAAGTATGGACTGGGGATTTGTAGAAAGGTATAAAAATACAAAAATATCAAAAAATGATTTAGGACTTTTATACATCAAGCATTTCTGGAAAAAGGTAATACGTATATTTACGAATGATATTGTTGAGGAAATGCAAGTATTCTTCAATGACCATCCTGAACAGAAAGAAAAATTTAATCAATTTTTTGAAGAGACTAATACTGTTTGTAAACAATATTTTCTTGGAGAAAAAAGCGTAAAAGAGTTAAAGGAAGCTCTTGAAAAATTATACCAGAGGCATCTTCAATTATATCATTACCTAAGGCGTCAAATTAAAAAAAATAAGGGGGGAAAATAGGGAAAGGGTAT
>CALJEJ010000080.1 GCA_938074745.1 uncultured Endomicrobiia bacterium | reverse complement strand
TTGAATACTTTTTAAATTTCACTCCGGGCGCTTCCATTTTGTCCACTTGACTGATTATTTTATATACACTTTCTATTTCCATATCACTTATGTTTGGCACCTCTATAATAAACGAAAACCTTCCAGCCAACGCAAGGTCTAACGGAATTGTTCCGAGGTAGCCCATAGGATTCATCGCTGAAAAAATTATTCTTAATTTTTTTATTTCCTTGCCCATAACTCTTCTGGAACGGATAATTTCAAGCCATTTATTTTGCATTGACGGTGACGCTCGTGAAATTTCGTCTATCAATATAAATTCTTTATCCCATATTGACAACGGTGTCGGACTATAATCAAGTTTTCCTTTCATCAACGATTTAGGGTTCGGAAAACCAATTATATCTTCAAACAATGCTTTGGACGCGTCATATGCGTGAAATTTCAGGCCCATAGCCTCAGCTAAACGTTCACACATTAATGTTTTAGCACTACCATGTAATCCAACTAATATCACAGGTTCCTCAAGTGTTAACCCTGCCAATACAGCGTCTTCTATTGATTCAAGACCATATAACCCAAATTCATTTAAGAAAGATTTGGGAAAAGTTGTTCCCTTCATATCTACTCCTCTCTATTGTTATAATATTTTACAAAAATAATCAACAATAACCATTTCTTTCCTAAAATGGGCTAAATTAAAATTCTTGAATTCATACATTTGTCTGATTTTCAGAAACTGCTGTCCCAAGGTTCTTGTTTACGAAATTGGTTATGTATTCTTCGTTATTATCAACTTTTATAACTAAAGGAATATTACTTTTATTTGTTGCCCTCAGTGAAGTAACAAGCCATTCGCCTACATCTAAAGTTGTAGCCAATGTAGTAATTAAACCTGGCGAGATACCTGACGCCTGTGCTACTACACCTTTATCATATTCCCTTGTTATTGGACCAATAAAAAATGTCTGAAGTTGTGACATAACTGTTGAGTTCAAATGTGCAAGTCTTTGAGAAGCAAGAAGTGCGTGCAACCCGTATTTTCTTCCTTGTCGGACCAACCTTTGAATTGCCTCTGATGACGCTTTAGTATTATCTTCTTCTTTTACACCTACTGGAATGAATTCCTGTGCTTCATCAAACACAAACAACACTTTTTGTGTATCTGTTTTTATTTCGTTAACTTTTGCACAACCTAAATTACCTACATAACTAAATGCAAATTTGATCACTTCGCTAGCACATTCCCTTAATTCTTTTATGTCCTTAGCTCCAGTATGAATTATGTAAACCATAGTATCTGAAGAATAAATTTCATTCAGAAGTTTTTCTAAATTGTATTCCCCGGATTTATGTATGAATTCAGCAACTTCTATCTCTTGACGAATTTTCTCTAAAGGTTTGACATATTTCAGCGGGCTTATATTTTTTTTACCTGAGTTTTGCGATTTTATTTTATTGACAGCAACATCTATCACCTCTTTAAGTTTGCTCACCATATCTTTATCAAACCATAACCCATTCTTATAGTTCTGAAGAGATTCATCATTAATCAGCGATTCATATTGTTGTAATGCATACTGTGGTAAATCTTTGTTTTCATACAATTCTTCAATCTTTTCTATTACTTCAGCTGGCGAGGATGGAATTTTCCAATCAAAGAAAAAGAATCTCTTTTCTTCTTTATTATCTTTATATTGTTTTTTAGATATGTTAATTATTTCTTTGATTATTTTGTTTCTTGTTTTTTCATCTATTGTTTCAGGAGTAGGAAGAGCATAAAATGTTTGTTCGTATATTCCAGTTATTTCTTCAACAGTTTCTTTCTTATCCTGAGTTGCTTCTTTCTTTTCTTTAATATTAAAACAATCTTTGGGAAGAAGTACATATGCTTTCCCTTCTAATATCAAGGGAAACAAATTGAAAATATATTCCCCCGTAACATCAAAGATGACCACACGTAATTTTTCTTTATTTATATCTTCACCATCCATATGGTAAAACTTTGTTATCAAAGTAGAAATCAAATTTGATTTTCCACAACCTGTAGCTCCAAACACGCCAATGTGGTAGTTAATCATTTTATGTGCGTCTAATTTAACCTTTTTGTTACCTAACAACTTTGATGTACCGAGTTCAAACACATTGTTCGTGTTTGGTTGGATAAATTTTTCCACACCTTTTTCATTCAATGGATATGCTATAGAACCTACAAGCGGTGACAATCCAGATTGTTTTATAAACTCTTTTGTTTTTTCATCATACATATATCCTGTCGGTATCAGTGTAACATCTAACCAACATTTTGAATTCTCAGTTGTAACTTCTTCTTTCATCCAGGTTTCGTGAATCTCGTTTAATATTCGCTTACGTTCCTCTTTTTTTGATAACTTATCTATTGCATAAGAAACTAAATATTCTTGTGATGGTGTAACAGATATTGAAAAATAAATGAAATGTGACCCTGGAATATTTTCTCCTATAGTTTTTAGTTTTTCTATTGCCCAGAAACGTGGTTGTGAAACATATTCAAGTTGTTTTATGTCATCCACTTCAATTACTACTGTTTTTTCTACCATAGATATAAGTTGAGTTTCAGTATCACCCATGAATCTACGTTCTTCATTTTTTACTTCTTTTACTATTGCTTTTATATTTTTATCAAAGATGTTTTCATCTGTTTGCTGGTTCATTTCTAACTCCTTTATTCAATTAAATACTTTTTGTAATCATCTCTATACTTACGTAATTCGGGGTCAAGGTTAAAACAAACTTCTATAGTTTTAATAAAATCTCTATCATCCTTTTTCCAAGATATTAACGATTTAAAGAAATACATAATTATTTCCTTTCCATGTTCCCGCGTATATAATTCTCCATACAGGAATCTCATAATGTGTTTGATATTGTTTGAAACTGCTTTTCTAAGTAAGATATCCACAACGAAATACATAACGGCAAAATCGTAAGGTATTGTTACTTTTTCACCTTTTAATATAGAATCAATATCAGGAATTTTAGAACAAACACTATAGTAAGAAATAAACCTTGCTCCACTTTCATCTCCTACATTGCCATAAACAAATTTTTTAAGCAACTCTTTATCATCGTGGTAAACATCTATCCTTTCTGCAACTCTTGTCCAAGCACGAGGTGTAGGAAAAGCAGGAGAACTAAGTGAAGTTCCTTGTTTTGGCATTCTAAATAGTTCATCTGGGTATGCAGCAATAAAACCTGTTACATACGGACTTAATCCACGTTTTCGTGCATATTCTTGAAGCCATACATTAGGGTCAACCTTCACTTCAAAATGCATAAATCTGTTACTTAACGCCGACGGAGGAATAAAAACAAGTGTTTCGTCTTCAGGTCTATTACTTGCTGCAATAACTAATGAAGATTTATTAATTTCATGTTCTCCTATCCTTTTATCAAGCGATATTTGATATGCAATACCTTGAATCACTTCAGGTGCTGTGGTTATTTCGTCAAGGAAGATAATCATTTTTTCTTTCTTAAGAAAAGACGGTGGACTCCATCTGGTTATTTTTGTCCCGTCGGCAGAAGTTTCAAAATAAGGTATGCCTTTTAAATCAGTAGGGTCATAATTTAGAAGTCTAATATCAACCATTGGCACTTTTTCTTCTTCATGTATTTGTTGAACAACTTCCGACTTTCCGACACCCGGCGGTCCCCATAGGAAAATTGAATAAGGTCTTTCCTGCCGAAGTTCACGACGAATTATTTCTTTAACCTGTTTAAGGTTTACACTTTCTCTAAGCAACATCTTCTTTCTCCAATATTATTTTTTTACCAAAAGGTACTTTTCTGTCACCGTCTGTTAAACACCACACTACTGTAAACGGTATATTTTTACCTTCAGGATAAACACCATCACCGTCTGTAAAATAAAATACTATTTTACCAGTCCATTTTCTTTTCTTTGTATCTTCTACAAACTTATTGATTGCTGGAACAAATGATGTTCCGCCACCGCCTTTGAGGTTTTTTAAGATCTCTTTTATAATTTCATCTTTTTTTGTTTTACGAGAAAAGTATGTAACGTCACTTTTAACCTCGCAGTCACAAACTACAATTTTTATTTTAACATCATATTGACAGAGTAAATCATAAAGAAACGAAATAGATTTCGCTAATTCAGTTTCTTCCATACTGCCAGATGTGTCAACAGCTATCCCAACGGAAAATCCGCCCCAGGTATATTTATATCGCGGTAGAAAAATATCTTTAACAATATTTAGATATCTCGGATTTGGAGGTATCCAGGTATAGGTACCTTTAAGCATGTCAGTCACAACTTCACGTAGTAAATAACGCCAATTGAACTTAACTTTTGTAAGTCCGTCTATAAGTCTTATTATTTGTCCTGGCACATCACCTATTTTATTCTCGCCAAAATTCCTAATCTTTATACTTGCTTGTGCTTCTGTTGCTGTTTCTTCTACTTCTTTTACGGAATTTTCATTCATTTTGTACCATATATCATGAGCATCAATTTTAAACGTTTTTCTGGTTAATTCACTTGCAAATTCGTCTAAAGTTGTTTCTTCTATCTCCTTTGTTTCCTCTTGGTTAAATGGTGAAGAAACATTATCATAAGATGGAGTGGTAGATAATTCTTTATCTTCTTCACTTTCCTCACCAGAAGGATGAACATCACTTTTTTGAAGTTCGTTGGAAGGAGTGGTTGGAAATTCATCTTCAGGAAAATCTTTTAATATTTCGTAAATTTCCTCTGCACTCATATTTTTTAACTCGTCTATTTTAACCTGTTTTTTGAAAAACATATCTGAAAGTTTTTCTATTGGCACTATTTTACCATCTATTAAACCCATCCATTGAAATTCTTCATTAAACAATTGTGAAATACACAACCATACAACTAAGTCCGTTGCAAAATTCCATTTTCTTACTTTTTTATTCCTTGCTCTGTTTACATGTTCAAGTATTACATGTAACAACTCATGTAACAATATCCTCAAGCGGACATCCCTATTTTGCTCATAAAACATTTTAAACAAGATTATATTTTTACCATCAGTAAATGCAGCCATTTTATAATGCTTTGAAGTTAAATATATGGTGGGTTTTTCTATATAATTTGTTTTAAGTGCCACATATGATAACCAAGGAAATTTTTGTAGAAGGTCTTTTATACTAAGCTCAAGTTCTTTAGTATATTTCTTTTCTTCCATGTGACATTTTAATCTTGATATATAAATTTTTTGTTCCTAAACAAGGTTTTATATAATCCTCCAAGATAGACTAAAATGGTTGCTATTCAATTTTACGAAATTTAAAAAGTATTTCTTTAAAAACATATCTGTGCTAAAATCAAAAAAGAAGTGGGTACTCAACCATTTATTTGTCAGTCCACAGCACTATTAAATAAAAAGTTTACTACTATGTTTTGTTTATAATAAAATTTTATTCTGTGTTTTAGAAAAATCATTAAAAGTTAGCAGAACTTAAACATCGCCATCATTATTAAGTGAAGAGTTTGTTGCAGTTCCGTAAGAAACTTCTTCTACAAGATATTTGTTTAGTCGTTCTCGTGTTTCTTTAGACAAATTTATAAATGCGATACCTATATCGTAAGATTTTTCTTCCTCTAGCAGTTTACACCGAACAACTTTCGCTAATGTTTCAATAGTATAATTAGG
>CALJEJ010000079.1 GCA_938074745.1 uncultured Endomicrobiia bacterium | reverse complement strand
TATTTTTGGTTCTATATCTACTCCTGCCTGGGCAAGTTTAATGAGTGACACAGTTGATAAAAATAAATATGGTGAATATTTTTCCTGGCGTGGAAAAGTTTTAGGTTTTGTAAGTTTTATAAGCAGTTTTTTTGCAGGATTCTTTTTATTTGTTTTCCCCGATAAATTTATTGGCTTTATTATTCTATTTTTGCTTGCAGGGATTTGTAGATTTATATCAGGTATATATCTTAGCAAAATGGATGATATATCTGTTACTGAATCGCAACAAAAAAAATTTTCTTATTTTCAGTTTATTAAACGTCTACCTGAGAGTAATTTTGCAAAATTTACATTGTTTGTATCTTTAATAAACTTTGCTACATTTCTTTCTGCACCTTTTTTTGCCGTGTATATGCTTGACGAATTAAAGTTTAAATATTCAACTTATACTCTTATTACTTCTTCAGCAACAATAGCTGGGCTTGTTTCTTTACCTTTGTGGGGTAGACTTGCAGATAAATATGGAAATGCTAAAATAATAAAAATATCAGCGAAATTTATTCCAATTATGCCGATACTGTGGATTTTTACAAAAAACCCTCTGTTTCTTATAATTGTAAACGCGTTTGCAGGATATGTTTGGTCAGGATTTAACCTTTGTGTAGTAAATTTTATTTTTGATGTTGCTTCACAAGAAGTAAGAACAAGATGTGTTGGATATTTTAATTTTACTAACGGATTTTTTATTTTCCTAGGTTCTCTTATTGGAGGTTGGTTAGCAATGAATTTACACAATTTTATCTTTAGTTCTAGTTTACTTAATTTGTTTCTTATTTCAGGTATTGCAAGATTTGTTGTAAATATGATTATGATTAATAGTTTTAATGAAGTAAGAGATGTGGAAGAAATTGAAGACAAAGAAGTATTGTATATAGTTACAGGACTTATGCCAGTGCTAAGTTTAGGTGAAGAAATTTTTTATAGGATAAAAACTAAAAAATCTAACAAGTAATCTTTTTTATGACACTATTGTGTAATTTTTTATCTTTTGTTGTTTTTATTATGAAAAATATTATATTTTAATTTTTAGAAAATAAATTTGGAGGTTAATTATGCAATATAGTGAAAAAGTTATGCAACATTTTATGAACCCTAAGAACGTAGGTGAGATATCTGACCCTGACGGTGTAGGTACAGTAGGTAATCCTGTTTGTGGCGACCTTATGACTTTTTATATTAAAGTATCAAAAGATGGTAAAATATTGGAAGATGTGAAATATAAAACTTTTGGTTGTGGTGCTGCTATAGCTGTATCTTCAATAGTATCTGAAATGGCTAAAGGAAAAACTATTGACGAAGTGTTAAAATTCACTCGCGAAATGATAGCAGAGGAACTTGGTGGGTTGCCACCTCAGAAAATGCATTGTTCAAATTTAGGTGTTGACGCATTACATAAAGCAATACAAGATTACCTATCAAAGAAAAAATTGAATCCGCTGTTGTGTAGATGTCCGTTTTGTGATGGAGATTTACCTTGTGCTGAAATTATGGAATGTAAGAAATGTAAGAAACAAATAGTGAAATGTCCAAGTTGTGGAAAAATTGTAGAGTATAAAGATATTTGTACACACTGTGGAGGTAAGTTGAGGTGAATTTGTTATGAAAAGGATATATCTTGACTATGCAGCAACCACTCCTGTAGACCCACAAGTAAAAGAATTTATTCAACCATATTTTGACAAAATTTTTGGTAACACACAAAGTGTGCATACGTTTGGTCAGGAAAGTTATAAAATTGTAGAACAAGCAAGAAATTTTATTTCTAAAATGTTGAATTGTTCTGCTGAAGAAATAATTTTTACTTCTGGCGGGACAGAATCTAACAATACTGCAATAAAAGGTGTATATTTTGCAACCAGGAATTTTGCTGGAAAACATTTTATAACTTCTACAATAGAACACCATGCTGTGTTAGAACCTATGAAGTTTATAGAAGAAAATTTTCAATCTGAAGGTGCAAAGGTTACTTTTGTTCCGGTAGATTCTTCAGGAATAGTTAATATTGATAAAATTTTTGAAAATATCCGAGACGATACAGTGTTAATCTCTATCATGCATGCGAATAATGAGATAGGGACTATTCAACCAATAAAAGAGATTGCTGAAAGGTTAAAAAAAATTAATCAACAAAGACAACAACAAAATAAACATAAAATTTATTTTCATACAGATGCAGTACAAACTTTTGGTCATATGAAAGTAGATGTTGAAGAACTTGGAGTTGATTTACTTTCAATAAGTGGGCATAAATTTTATGCGCCAAAAGGTGTAGGTGTGTTGTATATAAGAAAAGGTACAAGAATAGAACCTTTATTACATGGTGGAGGACATGAGTTTAACAAAAGGTCATCTACTTTAAATGTTTCAGGTATTGCTGGACTTTATAAAGCAGCAGAGATTGCTTCTGAAGTTATGCAAGAAGAAAACAAAAGGATAAAATTGTTAAGAGATAAACTTTTTGAAGGTATAATTAAAAAAATTCCGGACGTAGTAGTAAATGGCGATATGGAAAAAAGATTAGTAAACAACTTGAACATCTGTATTGCTGGGGTTGAAAGTGAATCTGTGTTGATAGCGTTGGATAATGAAGGTATTGCTGTCTCTTCAGGCAGTGCATGTTCTTCAGGAAGTTTGGAACCGTCACATGTGTTGTTAGCAATAGGTAGAGATCCAGTTTTAGCTCGTGGTTCGTTAAGGTTTACTTTAGGAAGGTTTACTACAGAAGAAGATATAGATTATGTTTTGGAAGTTTTACCTAAAATAGTAGAAAAAATTAGAAAAATCTCGCCTATTTATAAAAAAACACAATAATTCGCTAATTCTTGGTTTAGAAATTATTTTACAAAATATGTTTACTTTTTTTTGGCATTTTAAACATTATCTTATTGAAATTTTGCCTGTGTTATTTATAGGTTTTTTATTGAGTGGGATTTTTTATGAATTGGTACCAGAAAGTATTGTTCAGAAATATTTACGAAAAAATAATTTTTTTAGCTTGTTTATAATAATAATTATTGGTATGATATTACCGATATGTTGTATAGGATGTTTACCTATGGCAATAGGGTTTAAACAAAAAGGAGTAAGACTTGGCAATGTATTAGCATTTTTAGTTGCCACACCTGCAACTTCTGTATCCTCGGTACTGATGACACTGAAATTTTTTGGTTTCTGGTTTACTTTATATTTGTGTTTAAGTGTAATACTTTTAGGGTTGTTAATTGGAATGATTGGAAATTTAATAGAACTTCACAAAGACCAAAATTTTCAACAACAAGTATCATCTACAGAATTTTTTTTACAGTTTGTGCCTAATAAGACATTGAAACAGAAAATTTTGTCTATTTTAAAATATGCATTTGTTTATTTACCGAAAGAGATAGGGGTTGAAATTTTGATAGGGTTGTTGTTAGCAAGTTTAATAAGTAGTTTAAATATAGTAAAATTTTTTGTAGAAAATTTTTTAGTTGGAATTTATGGATATATATTTTCTACAATTTTTGGTGTTTTGATGTATATATGTTCAACAGCGTCAGTACCATTAGTTTATGCATTAAACGATCAAGGATTAGGTTTAGGTCCGTCGTTAGTATTGTTAATTTTAGGGCCGTTGACAAGTTATGCCACGTTGATGGTTGTAACAAAAAAGTTTGGTACAAAAATAGTAGTAGTGTATCTTACCACAACGATTCTGTTTTCTGTTCTTAGCGGTTATATATTTAGTTTGCTTGTAGGTTATCCACTAAAAATTTAATTATAACATTGAAAAATTAGAAATTTATTTTATAAAAGTTAATCTTGTTTAATTCTGTAGGGGGACGTGGTGTAGCCTGGTCTAACACACCGGCCTGTCAAGCCGGAGATCGCGAGTTCAAATCTCGTCGTCCCCGTAAACTTGTAGAAAAAAATTTAAGTTTTTGTAAATGAAACCTAAACAAAGAACAGTTGTCTATCCTGGCAGTTTTGACCCGCCAACTAACGGTCATATAGATTTAATTTCCCGTGCTACAAAGATTTTTGATAAAATAATAATTGCCATAATCACTAACCCATTAAAAAAACCAAAGTTTACAGTAGATGAAAGAGTTAAAATGTTTAATGCTATTATACATAAAAGAAAATGGCAAAAAAATGTTTGTGTTGACACATTTGATGGTTTATTAGTAGACTATTTAAAAAGTATAAAATGTAAAACAGTTCTTCGTGGGTTAAGAGCGGTAAGCGATTTTGAGTACGAATTTCAGATGGCATTAACTAACCGTAAAATTTATAATGAAATAGAGATAATTTATCTTATGCCAGATGAACGATGGACTTATATCTCTTCAAGTTTAGTAAAAGAAATTGCAGAATATCACGGAGATATCACACCATTTGTTCCACAGGAAATCGTAGATATGGTAAAGTCTAAATATCGCTTGTCTAAATAAATTATGAAACTTGTTTCTCCTCATAGAAAACTTGGTGAGATGCTTGTCTCGTTAGGAATTCTTACCAGAGAACAACTTGAAACTGCGTTAGAACAACAAAAACGTACCGGAGAAAAACTTGGCGAAATTTTAATCAATAAGAAACTTGTTGATGAAGAAATGTTGTTAGCCTTGTTAGCGAAACAGTTTAATATCCAGTATGTTTCATTATTAGAATATGGAGAGATACCTAAAGAAGTTATTTCTCTTGTTCCTGAAAAAATTGTGAAAACATATCACCTTATACCATTAGAATTTTCTTTGGAAACAAAAACACTTACTGTAGCAATATCTGACCCATTAGATATAGAAGCTATAGATAATCTTAAGTTGATGACAAAATATAATATAAAAACAGTTATAGCGAAAAAAAGCGAAATTTTGGAGTTGATAGATAAGTATTATGTAAAAAAAGAAAGTTTACAAGAAATTGAGAAACAAGCTGAACAACAGTTTGAATCTGGTAATGTAGAAGTTGTGGAAGAGGAAAAGGAAGAAGATGTTAGCACAGATACAGATTCTGCTCCTGTGGTTAAAACAGTAAATTATATTATTGAACAAGCAATAATTTCAAGAGCGTCGGATATACTTATAGAACCGCAGGAAAAACAAGTTCGTTTACGGTATCGTATAGATGGTGTGTTCCATGACCAAAAACCTCTACCGAGAAAACTTTTGTCATCAATTGTTGCAAGAATAAAGATTATGTCAAAATTGGATATTACCGAACGTAGAAAACCGCAGGATGGTAGAATAAGATTAACTTTTAGTGGTAGGCAGATAAACTTGCGTGTATCTACAGTTCCTACTTCTTTTGGTGAAAAAGTTGCTATAAGAATAATTGACGCTCAGGCACTAACTTTACCGTTGTCAGAGTTAGGTTTTGAAGAAGACCAGTTAAAATTGTTTCAAAAAGCGATACAGCAGCCATACGGTATGATTTTAGTTACAGGACCTACAGGTTCTGGCAAAACCACTACTTTGTATTCTGCGTTGAATGTGTTAAATAACCCTGATGTTAACATAATGACAGTGGAAGATCCAGTAGAAGCAGTGATATATGGTATAAATCAGGTAAATGTTAATGAGAAGGCAGGGTTAACTTTTGCTGCAGCGTTAAGAGCGTTTTTACGTCAAGACCCTGATATTATAATGGTAGGTGAAATCAGGGATAAAGAAACTATAGAAATTGCAATAAATGCAGCGTTAACAGGACATTTAGTTTTCACTACATTGCACACGAACGATGCAGCTTCTGCTATCACAAGGTTGATAAACATGGGTGTTGAACCGTTTTTAATAGCTTCAACATTAACTGTTGTGGTATCTCAGAAACTTATTCGTAAAGTATGTAAAGATTGTCGTGTAGCATATAAAGTTAGTTTTGAACAACTTGCACCTTTAGGTGTTACTTTAGAAATGGTGAAAAATTTAAACGAGATAGTAATTTATAAAGGTAAAGGATGTGATAAGTGTAAAGATGGTTACCGAGGTAGAACAATAGTTAGTGAAGTGTTGGAATGTACAGATGCAATAAAAGAACTAATTTTAAAAAAAGCAACACATTTTGAAATAAAATCAGTTGCAAGAAAACAAGGTATGAGTACTTTAAGAGAATCGGCATTGAAAAAATTGTTATCCGGAGTGACTACTGTTGAAGAAGTGGTAAAAAACACTTTTACTGACGAAATTCAGGAATAATTAAACTATGCAAAAATTAGGCGAAATGTTAGTTTCTACAAAAATTATTACTAAAGAACAACTTGAAGAAGCACTAACTATACAAAAACAATCAAACGAAAAATTAGGCCAGATTTTGGTTAACTTAGGATACATTACTGAAGATGTTTTATTATCTTTTTTATCTAGACAACAAGGGTTAGAGTTTGTGTATGTTTCTGAATATAATATATCTAAGGAAATGCTAAACTATATTCCACGAAGTTTTATGGAAAAAAACAATTTATTACCTTTAGAATACGATAAAAAAAGCAATACTTTAACTGTAGCAATACCAGACCCGTTTAATTTGTTCATAGTAGAAGATTTAAAAATTGCTACTGGTTATAATATTAAACCTGTAGTAGCATCACCAAACGAAATTAAAGAAAATATAAAAAAGTTGTTATTACAAGAAGAACCTGAGATAGAAAAATTTGTTGAAAAAATAGCTTCTGAAGAAAAAACAAAAATTGAAGTTGAAACCTTTTCTGAAGACGAAACTTCGTTAAAACTTGCTGAAGAAGAGCCTATTATAAAATTAACTAATAACATTATTGTTACAGCAGTAAGAAAAAAAGCTTCAGATATTCATTTAGAACCGTTTGAAAAAAAATGTAGATTAAGATATAGAATTGATGGTGTAACTCATGAAGAAGCATTTTTCCCACATAGAGTTTACAACAGTATTATAGCCAGAATAAAAATTATGTCAAAGTTAGACGTTACTGAAACACGAAAACCTCAAGATGGAAGAATAAAAATGGTTGTAGATAACAGAGAAATAGACTTTCGTGTTTCAGTAGTTCCCGTAGTGTATGGTGAAAAGTGTGTTTTAAGGATACTTGATTCTTCAGCTTTATGTCTTGACCTTGCAAAATTAGGGTTTGAAGAGGATACTTTAGAAATGTTTAAACGTGCAATTAACTCACCTTTTGGCTTGATTTTAATTACAGGACCAACAGGTTCCGGTAAGTCTACAACTTTGTATTCAGCAATATCTACTTTAAACCGTCCTGAAATAAATATTATGACTATAGAAGACCCGGTGGAATATATAATTCCCGGGATTACTCAGGTGAATGTAAATCCTGATGTAGGGTTAACATTTGCAAGTGGTTTAAGAGCATTTTTAAGACAAGCTCCAGATATAATTCTTGTAGGCGAGATTCGTGATACTGAAACAGCAAAAATTGCTGTTCAAGCAGCGTTAACAGGTCAACTTGTGTTTTCAACTTTACATACGAACGATGCACCTTCTGCTGTGACACGTTTGCACAATATGGGTGTTGACCCGTTTCTTATTTCATCAACACTAATTTTAGTAGAAGCACAAAGGTTAGTTAGAAGAATTTGTCCTAATTGTAAAATTCCGTATGAAGTGCCAGTAGAGAAATTGTACCATCTTGGTGTTACTGACGAAATGGTTGCTGGAGAAAAAAAAGTTGTGTTGTATAAAGGTAAAGGATGTGATAAATGTAATGATGGGTATAAAGGTAGAATAGGAATTTACGAAGTTATGGAAGTAAACGATAGTATACGAGAACTTATTTTAAATAATCGTTCTGATTATGAGATACGGCAAGTAGCAATTTCTAACGGTATGACTACATTAAGAAAATCTGCTTTGAAAAAAATGTTGGCAGGAATAACTACTATTGAAGAAGTTTTACGTGTTACTATAAGCGATATTCAAGAATAAATCAATTAAAGGAGTATAATTATGAGACCTACAGGATTATTAACTATAGAAGATTTATTGTTTTTAATGCATGAAAAGAAAGCTTCTGATTTACATCTTACTGCAGGTTTACCACCAATGCTACGTATTGATGGCCAACTTGTACCTACAACATATGAGAAATTAACACCAGAGTTATGTCAGAAGTTAGTTTACTCAGTGCTTACAGATAAACAAAAAGAAAAGTTTGAAACTTTAAATGAATTAGATCTTTCTTTTGGTATAAAAGACATTGGAAGAATAAGAATGAATGTATTTCGTCAACGAGGAGCAGTTGCTGCTGTGTTACGAGCAATACCGACCACACCTCCTACATTTGAAGAATTAGGTTTACCAAAAATTGTTACAGAATTAGTAGATCTTCCTAAAGGGTTGGTATTAGTTACTGGACCTACAGGATGTGGTAAAACTACTACACTTGCTTCAATGATAAATTTTATTAACGAACACAGAAATGCCCATATTATTACAATTGAGGATCCAATTGAATATGTGTTTCATCACAAAAATTGTATTATAAACCAACGCGAAGTAGGTACTGATACAGAATCGTTTTCTACAGCGTTAAAATATGTTCTTAGAGAAGACCCTGATATTATTCTTATAGGTGAGATGCGTGACTTGGAAACAATAAGTTCTGCATTAACCATTGCAGAAACTGGACATTTAGTTTTTGCTACTTTACACACCAACGATGCTGTTTCTTCAATAAACCGTATTATAGATGTATTTCCACCACATCAACAACAACAAGTACGTGTTCAGTTGTCGTTTGTATTACAAGCAGTTATATCTCAACAACTTTTGTTAAAATCCACAGGTAAAGGTAGAGTATTGGCAACAGAAGTGTTAGTTTCAACACCTGCAATAAGGAATTTAATTCGTGAAGGTAAACCAGAACAAATTTTTACCCATATACAAACAGGTGCAAAGTATGGTATGCATACTATGAATCAATCTTTAGCCGAACTTTATGCACGAAGGTTGATAACTTTTGAAGAAGCTATAGGTGCGTCGTTAGACCCTGAAGAGTTGAAAAAATTAATTCAAAAAGCAGGTCTATAATTTTTTTTCTACCTTATGCCCAAACACGACGTTTATAATTTTTTTCCACAACAATTTTTGTAGGATATATCTCTTCAATAATTTCATCCGGTGAGAACCACAACTTTATCTCTTTTTCAGCTGCTTCTTCTGAGTCGGAACAATGAATTAAATTTTCCATGATACCTTTCTTGTTTATTCTACCATATGCACCACGGATGGTTGTAGGGTCTGCTTCTAACGGGTTAGTTGCACCAGCAATCTTGCGAACACGTTCTATAGCGTCTTCACCTTCATAGACAAATGCTAACACTCGTTCGTAATCAGGTCCGTATATTTTGCCAGAGAAATATTCGTAAAGGTCGTTAAAAAATGGTTTATCTACAAGATGAGCGTAATGTTTTTTTGCAAGTTCTGGTGTCACACGAACAACTTTGGCAGCGATAATTCTTAACCTTGCTTCCGAAAGACGTGTAAGAATATTGCCTGTTAGTGATTTTACTAAAGCATCGGGTTTTAAAATTATAAGAGTATATTGATGTCGTTTTTTACTTTTTCGTTTCATATAAAAAATATACAAAATGAAAAAATATAAATTCAAGTTGTTGCAAAAATATAAAATATTTTTGTATAACTTTATCCATTTTTATATTTTATGAAAAATATATTTTTATTAGGGTTAACAAGTTTGTTTACTGACATTTCTTCAGAGATGGTATATCCGTTGGTTGGTATATATCTTACAACATTAAATACACCATATTATTTAATTGGTATTGTAGAAGGTATTGCTGAAAGTTTGTCTAATTTGTTAAAAGTTTTTTCAGGCAATGTTTCAGACAAGTTTAAAAAACGTAAACCGTTTGTTGTAGTTGGATATTTTAGTTCATTGATAGGCAAATTTTTGTTGTATATAAGCAATTCATGGAGTTTAGTATTATTAAGTCGTGTAGTAGACAGATTTGGTAAAGGAGTTAGGACAGCACCACGGGATGCGTTAATTGCGGAATCTGTCCACGAAGAAAAAAAGGGGAGAGTGTTTGGGTTTCATCGTGCAATGGACACTTTTGGTGCGATATGTGGGGTAATAATTGTATATATTTTTATTTCTTCAGTGATTAATGACGTAGTTGTATTGAAAAAAACATTTTTATTTTCTTGTATACCTGCAGCTATAGGAGTTATAATTTTATTTTTTGTAAAAGATACAGTGCAATTAGTAAATAAAGATATTGCTCAAACTAAAATTAGTTTTGCAAATTTTAAGATTTTTCCTTCAAAAGTTAATAAATACATTTTAATTTCTACAATATTTGCGTTAGGTAATTCTTCAAACCAATTTTTGTTGTTGAAATCAAAAACTGTGGGGTTCAAAACTGCAACAATCATTTTGTTGTATCTTGTGTATAATATCTCTTATGCTATAATTTCATATCCTGCAGGTGTTATAAGTGATAAAATTGGTAAAAAAAGGGTTATTTTGTTAGGATATTTGGTGTATAGTATTGTATATTTCTTTTTTGGTATGTTGAATGAGGAAACAAAAAATTTTGTATGGATATTATTTATAATTTACGGTATTTACATAGGTTTAGTTGAAGGGCAAGAAAAAGCATTTTTATCAGAAGTAGCACCTGAAGAGTATAAAGCTTCTGTTTTAGGAGTACATTATACAATAACAGGGTTAATGTTGTTTCCCGCAAGTTTTATTGCAGGTATGCTGTGGGATAAGATAGGACATTCAGCACCGTTTGTGTTTGGCAGTATAATATCATTTTTTTCATTTTTGCTGATGATATTTCTATTGAAATAAAAAAATGGAAGGAATAAAACTTTTAAAAACACGAAGAAGTATTAGAAAATATATTGACAAAGACATTCCTAGAGAAATTATTGAAGACATAATTGACTGTGCTAGATTAGCGCCAACAGCAAACAATTTACAACCTTGGATATTCATTGTTATAAAAGACAAAAAATTAAAATCAAAAATTTCAGATATTACTGATTATGGTAAATTTATTACTCAGGCAAATGTTTGTATAGCAGTATTTTGTAAATCTACAAAATATTATTTAGAAGATGGTTCTGCTGCTACACAAAATATTTTGCTTGCTGCGTGGGATTATGGTATAGGAAGTTGTTGGATTGCAGGCGATAAAAAATTTTATTGTGAAGAAATTAGAAAAATGTTAAATGTTCCTTCGGATTATAAACTTGTAAGTTTAATTTCGTTAGGTTATCCTGAAGAAAATGAATTAAAAAGAGTACAAAATATAAAAAAGAAATCATTGAAAGAAGTTTTATACTGGGATAAATACTGTATTGAATGAAAACGAAATTAGAATTTTCTTCTGGCGGAATTGTAATTAATAATAACCAAGTATTGGTGATTAAGACAAAAAATTTAAAAAATGAAGTTGTCTACACTTTTCCTAAAGGACACATTGAACCTAAAGAAAGTTCTCAAGATGCTGCATTACGCGAAGTTGAAGAAGAGACCGGAGTAAAATGTAAAATCATAAAAAAAATAAAAAATATAAAATATTGGTTTGTATACAAAGGAGAAAAAATATTAAAGCAAGTTACTTGGTATTTAATGCAACCTATAGAAATTCCACGTGGTATTCATTTGTCAGATTCCTCTTGTGGTATTAAGGAAGTAGATGAAGTTTTATGGATAGACCTTGATAAAGTAACAGAGATCTTGTCATATAAATCAGATAAAGAAATTATTTCGCTCGTAAAACAACAACTAAATAAAGGGTGATTTTTACTATGCAGCAAAATATAGATATACAAAAACAGTTAGAAATTATTTCTCGTGGAACTACAGAAATAATTTCGCAAGAAGAATTAAAAGAGTATTTAACTACTAAAAAACAATTAAGGGTGAAATTTGGTATTGACCCTACCGCTTCTGATATACATTTGGGACATACTGTCATATTACACAAGTTAAGACAGTTTCAAGATTTAGGTCATAAAGTTATTTTTATTATAGGTGATTTTACAGCACGGATTGGTGATCCTTCAGGACGGGATTCAACCCGACCATTACTTTCTGAAGAAGAAATTATAGAAAATGCAAAGACGTATACACAGCAAATGTTTAAAATACTTGATAAAACAAAAACTGAAGTTGTTTATAACAGTCAATGGTTATATCATTTAGGGATAGATGGATTAATACAATTATGTTCAAAATATACAGTAGCGAGAATGTTGGAACGAGACGATTTTAATTTTCGCTACAAAAACAATCTACCTATAACCATTTTAGAGTTTATTTATCCACTTTTACAAGGGTACGATTCTGTTGCAGTAAAAGCAGATGTAGAGATTGGCGGTAATGACCAAAAATTTAACCTTCTTATGGGTAGAGAGTTGCAAAAGGATGCAGGACAAAAACCTCAAGTAGTTATTACAATGCCATTGTTAGAAGGGACAGATGGCGTTCGTAAAATGTCAAAATCTTACAATAATTATATTTCTATTAACGACACACCTAAAGATATGTTTGGTAAAATAATGTCCATACCTGATAATATAATGTTAAAATATTTTGAACTGCTGACTAATGAAGATATGGATAAAATAAAACATATGTGTGAAACTGATCCTAGGAATGCAAAGTCTTATCTTGCATATTTAATTGTTAAACAGTATTATGGTGAATCTGTTGCTATTTATGAAAAAGAACAGTTTGATAAAATATTTAAAGAAAAACAGGTCCCAGATAATATACCTGAGATAAAAGTAGAAAAACAAACTTATAAGTTAGTAGATCTGTTGGTTAAATTAAATCTGGTGAATTCCAAAAATGAAGCTAAGCGATTAATTTTGCAAGGTGGAATAAAAATAAATCAGAAAAAAGTTTTAGAAAATATTGAAATTGATTTTAACAAAGTGGGTCATATAAATCTCCAGATTGGTAAAATTAAATTTGCTAAAATTGTGTCTATTTAAGGAGAAAAAAAATGAAATGTCCAAAATGTAATACTGAAAACAAACCAGATGCAAAAGTGTGTAAGAAATGTGGCAACCCATTAGTTGTAGAACCTTTATGGAAACCATCTTTAGTATGGCATTTGAAAGTGCTAGGTATAATTTACGTTTGTTTAATAGCAATTTTTTTCTTACTTAACTGGTTGCTTAAACCGTATATGAGGAAGTTACCTAAAGAAATTACACCTTGGTTGTATAAAAATGAAAAATAAAATAACAATCTCAGATAGAGGAATAATAAATTTTGCAAAATCAATAGTAAAAACCGAAGCAGAACAAGTGTTATTACAAAAAAATCATATAGATAAAAATTTCGTTTCTGCAGTAAAATTGTTATCTTCGTTTCAAGGTAAGATAGTTGTTCTTGGTGTAGGTAAATCAGGTTTAATAGGTAGAAAACTTGCAGCAACATTTTCTTCATTAAACCTTCCTTCAATATTTGTTCACCCAGTAGAACTTTTACATGGTGATTTGGGAGCAATCCAGCCACAAGATATAGTAATTATTTTGTCTTATTCAGGTGAAACAGTAGAAATAAAAAATATTTTGCCTGTATTAAAAAACTTCGGTATAAAAATCATAGCGTTCACTGGAAAAACAAATTCAAGGTTAGCACGGTTTGCTGATATTGTAATAAATACAAAGATTGAGAAAGAGGCGTGTCCTTACAATATTGTTCCTACTTCATCAACATCTGCAATGTTAGCTTTAGGTGATGCTTTAGGTATTACAGTAGCAAAACTTAAAGGATTTAAAAAAGAAGATTTTGCAAAATTACACCCTTCAGGCAGCTTAGGAAAATTGTTAAATTTAAAAGTGAAAGATATAATGAGAACAGGGAAAAATAATCCAGTAGTAAAGACTACCGCTTCAGTAAAAGATGCGTTGTTTATAATGACTTCTACAAAAGTAGGTGCTACGAGTGTAGTTGACAAAAATGGAAAGTTGGTGGGTTATTTTACTGACGGAGATTTGCGCCGTTCATTACAAAAAAATGAACATCTGCTTAACGAAAAAATTGTTCGTGTAATGACGAGAAAACCTAAATATATTTATGAAGAAGAATTAGTAATTACTGCAAAAGAGATGATGGAAAAATATAATTGTGACAACTTACCTGTGGTAGACAAAAACAAAAAAGTTATTGGTATTATAGATGAACGCGACATTTTGTCTGAGGGGTTATAAATAATGAGTTTCAGTAAGAAAATTTTGTCTAAAGCAAAAAATGTAAAAGTTTTACTGATGGATGTAGATGGTGTATTAACAAAAGGAGAAATGATTATTATTGGTAAAAATGATGAAATAAAAATATGGGATATTAAAGACAGATTTGCTTATACAATGTTAAGAAAGTCAGGATTAGGAATAAAAATAGGTTGGATAAGTGGTCGTGGTTCAAAAGAATTGCAATTACGAGCAAAAGATTTGAAATTAGACTTTTTTTACCAATGGGTAAAAGATAAACTTGAAGTATTTAATGAGATAATTAAAATTGCCAAAGTTACACCTAAAGAAGTATGTTACATAGGAGATGACTGGCTAGATATTCCGGTATTAAAACGTGTAGGGCTTGCAGTTTGTCCTAAAGATGCAGTTAAAGAAGTTAAAAAAATTGTTCATTATATCTGTTCGGCTAAAGGTGGTTGTGGTGTGTTTCGTGAAATAGTTGAACTAATACTAATAGCAAATAATGTGTTTGACAAAGTATTCTCTTTGTATGACAAATAGTTGCTGGAAAATAGTTAGGAATAAGATTGCAAGTTATATTTTGTTGTTAATGTATACAATTTTTAGCAGGATGCCTTGGAAAGTAAATTTGTTTGTAGGTTCGTTATTAGGGAAGATTTTCTATAACTTTGATTTTAGATACAAATATATTGCGTTTAAAAACTTACGTCTTGTTTACCCTAAAAAATCTTTTAGAGAAATTGTGAAAATAACAAAACAATGTTATACAAATTTAGGTAAAAACTTGTTTGAATTTTTTTTGTTCAAACGGATGAAATTTATTATTCACAAAATTGTAGATTTTGGAATTGAAGAATACAATTTATTAAAAAAAATGTATTCAAAAAAAAGTGGTGTGGTAATTTTCTCTGCACATTATGGTAACTGGGAACTTTTAGGTGCTACATTTGCATTACATAATTTCCCGTTGGCAGTTATTGCAAGAAATATTTATATTCCATCTATAAATTTTTTAGTTCGTAAGTTAAGAACAGCAGTAAATGAAATAGTGATAGAAAGAAAGCAAACTGAATCTATAAAGTATTTATTTAAAGCAATAAAATCAGGATATTTAATAGGTGTGTTAATTGATCAAAATATCCAAAATATAAAAAATGTTATATCTCCATTTTTAGGTATTCCTACAACAACTCCTGTAAGTGTTGTAGAACTTGTTATAAAACAAAAAATTCCTGCAGTGATAGGTTTACTATATCGTAAAGCGGACAATAGACACAAAGTTTTTATAAAACCACTTGATGAGTCACTTTATCGTGATAAGATGAAATTAGTTTCTGAAATAAATGAAACAATTTCTGAAATGATAAATCTTTATCCTTCACAATGGGTATGGATACACAATAGATGGAACTTACAAAATAATGAGATTAAAAATTAATTATCGGATAGAAACAAAAGTATGGATATTGAGTTTGTTTTTAACGTTATTTTCTTGTTATAAGTTAGAAGAGAAATCTAACCTAAAAAGTGTAAAAAATTCAGATTTGTCAGCTAAATCTGTAATTGAAGATTTTGTTATAACACAAACAGTAAGTGGACAACCTGTATGGAAAATTTTTGCTAAAAAAGCAGAAGTACAACCTGATAATAATTCTGTGATAATTTATAATGGTGTAATGAAAATATTTAATAAAAAGAATTTTTTTGCTGAAGTAAAATTTAACACTGCAATTATAAATTTAAAAACAAAAGATGTAGAATGTCCTAAAGAGAATGTTATCCATACTATTGAAAATGAACGAATAATTACATACAATATAAAATACATATTTTCAGAAAACAAAATTTTTTCTGACGATAAAATTACAATATATCGTAACGGAAACGTTATAAAAGGTAGAGGATTTGAGACTTTTGATAACTTTCAAACAATTAAAATTAAAGAAAACATAATCGTGCCTGAATAGGTTTATGACATACAACGGTATTTCTATAAAATATATCAAATTTATTTTACTACTATTAATCTTATTTCAAAAAAATTTTGCAGATGAAAAAATAATAAAAAAAATTGTTTCTGACGAAGTTGAGTACAATAGAAAAGATAAAACTACAAAATTTTCCGGTAAAGTAAAAGTTGAACTGATATATGGAACTATAAATTGTCAAAGAGCAGTTTATGATGAAAAAAATTATATAATAAATTGTGAATCCCAAGTATATGCTGTGTTATTTTCAACTAAAGACAATACTGTTGTTGAGATAAAATCAGAGTTTGCAAAATTTAACGAAATAGAAAGAATATTAGAATTTAGTGGTAATCCTTATGTTATATATACCTCAACAGATATAACTAAACAAGCAAAACTCTATTGCGAAAAAATTGTGTTTAATGAAAAAACATCCGTGATGTTGTGTGAAAAAAATGTTAGTTTTATAACTCAAGATGGTCAGTTATATTGTGAAACTGCACAATACGATTTAAACACGAAAGAGTTGTTTCTTAACCACAATTTAGGTGATCAAAATATCTCTTCTGCAAAAATAAAATTTGTTTCTACGAATGAGGAATATAACATAAAATCATTTGTTTCTACCACAGGCAAAATAAATTTTCAACAAGATACAATTTTACTAAGTGGTAAAGTTGAAGTAGTATTTTAACATATGGGGATATTAGCGAAAAATATTAAAAAATCTTATAAACAAAAAGTTGTCGTTAACAATATAAATATAGAAGTTAACCCTGGTGAAATAGTAGGGTTGTTAGGACCAAATGGTGCTGGAAAAACTACTACTTTTTATTCTATTATGGGGATAATTCAAATAGATTCTGGGAAAGTATTTTTGGATTCGCAAGATATTACGGATCTTCCTGTATATTTACGTGCAAGGTATGGTATTGGATACTTGTCTCAAGAACCTTCAATTTTTAGGAAACTTACTGTGGAAGAAAATATTTATTCTGCTATAGAATTGTTCATTAAATCAGAATCACAAAGAATTGAAGTTTTGGAAAAGACACTTCAGGAATTTAATCTTGTTCACTTGAGGAATCAAAAAGCCTACACGTTATCTGGTGGTGAGAAACGTCGTTGTGAAATTGCTCGTGTATTGATTTCTAAACCTAAATATTTGTTACTTGACGAACCGTTTGTAGGAATTGACCCTAAAACTATTGAAGAATTACAGAATATCATTTTAAAATTAAAAAATGAAGGTATAGGGATATTGTTAACAGATCATAATGTTAGAGAAACTTTAGAAATTGTTGACAGAGCATACATAATTTATAAAGGAGAAATTTTAGTTGAAGGTCCTAAAGAAAAACTTATTTCTGACGAAGACGCCAAACGTGTATATTTAGGAGAACGTTTTAAAATGTAATTTTGGAAGGAGAGATTTTTATGGAAAAAATAAGAATTGTAGCACGACATATTGAAATTACTAAAGGTATTACAGACTATGTTGAAAAACGGTTGGGACATCATATAGAAAAATATTTACATAATATAGTTTCAGCACAAGTAATATTAGAAGTAGAAAAATATAGACATATTGTAGAGGTTGTCTTGCATACATCTAATAAAAAAGTTTTCAGGCTCAAAGAGGTTGATGAAAATTTATACACTGCAATAGATAAAATAGCTGATAGGCTAAAAGATACATTGATTAGATTTAAAGAAAAAATGGTTTTATCACGTAAACATAGAAAAAAAGTTAGTGAAATATTTGTTTCACAGGAAGAACCAAAATATGAAATTGAAACAGAATATGTTCCGATATTTGAACCACAACAAGCACTACAACAATATAGTCTTAGTGATAAAGATTATTTAATTTTTATCAACAAACAGACAGACAATATATGTATGGTGAAAAATACTTCTAACGGGATAAAAATTGTGGAATTTAAACCATTAAAACAATAAATTGAAAGGGGTTAAACCTTATGAAAATAATGAGCTTTTTAGACCCTAAATCCATAATATTAAACTTGGAGCCAAAAAGTAAAAAAGAAATTATACGTACACTTATTGAAGTGTTGCATAAAAATAAGCGAGTTGAAGATATAGAAGATGCGTTCAACAGTGTAATTGAACGTGAGAAATTAGGTTCCACAGGTGTAGGTTCTGGTGTTGCCATACCTCACGGTAGAACTAAGGCTGTAAAACAGTTAGTAGGTGCTTTAGGTATTTCACCGGAAGGGGTAGAGTTTGAGTCGTTAGATGGTGAACCAGTACACTTTATATTTCTAATTTTATCTCCGTTAGATGCTACAGGAGATTATTTAAGAGCATTATCTCGTGTATCAAGGTTTTTCAGAGATAGATTTTTTAGAGAAGCCTTGAAAAATGTCTCCTCAGTAGAAGAAGCAATTAAAATTATAAAACAAGAAGATAATTTTTAAATATGGCAGAACAAATATCTTATACAGTTAAAGACCTTTTTCGTGAAACAGATTATAAATTTAATTATAAAAATTTTACAGGTGACATAGGATTAAATAAAGTTATTAAAGAGCCGTTTGTTCACAGATTAAGTTTGGCTTTAGTTGGCCATTTTGAACATTTCCCGGGTCATAGAATTCAAGTTTGTGGTGTTACCGAATATTCTTTTCTTGCAAAGTTAACAGAAGAAAAACGGTACAATAGTATAAAAAATATATTCTCAACTTTTGGTAATACCCTACCATTATTAGTTTTTACTTCTGATTTAGTCCCTTATACTGAAATAATAAATTTAGGTATAGAATATAAAATTCCTATTTGGGGAACACATTACGAAACAGGTTTGTTTATTACTGAACTATCTACAATTTTAGAAGAACGGTTAACTAAGGCTCATTTGATTTCAGGGGTAATGGTTAGTGTATATGGTGTAGGGATAGTTATCATGGGAGATTCAGGTATTGGTAAATCAGAATCTGCTATAGAACTGTTAAAACGAGGACATTTGTTTATCGCTGATGATGCTGTTAATGTATATATTTCTTCTTCAGGTGTTTTAATGGGTACATCGGCGGAAGTGACTAGGAATTTTATAGAAGTTCGTGGATTAGGTATCATAGATTTACAACAAATTTTTGGTGTTGGTGCAATACTTGATAGGTACAGGATTGACCTTATAATAGAACTTAAATCTTTTTCGAGCGTAGATGAATATGACAGATTAGGTACTGAAAAAAAGTATAAAGAAATTTTAGGGATAAAAGTGCCAGTGATAACTATACCTGTAGCGCCTGGACGTAATATTGCCACACTTATAGAAATTGCTGCATTGAACTTCAGATTGCAAGAAAAAGGTTATTATGCGTCTGAAGTTTTAGATGAAAAAGTTAAGCAGGTTATTGGAAAGAAAAATGTCCAGTCTTAGTAATAAAAAATTAGTACTTGTATCAGGTCTTTCAGGAGCAGGGAAAAGTCAAGTGTTAAACTTTTTAGAGGACAACGATTATTTTTGTATTGACAACCTTCCAGTTGAGTTGATACCCAAATTTATAGATTTGTGTAAACATTCTAAACGAAACAAATTTGCTGTAGGTATAGATGTTCGTTCTGTAGAAAATATAAAAGATCTTGGCCGTATATTTACAGTATTGTCTTCAGTAACTAAAAAAAAACAGTTTGAAATTGTTAAATTATATCTTGAGGCAGATAAACCAACTTTGATAAAACGTTTTTCAGAAACACGCAGAAAACATCCGTTAGGCGGTGATTTATTAAAAGCAATTTCTAGAGAATATAACTTATTTGCTTCAATTAGAAAAGATTTTGATGTTATTATAGATACTTCAAAGATGACTCTTACTGAATTAAAACAAGCTGTTTTGAAATCAGTAGAATCAAAACCGTCTACTAAAATAATAATTACAATAATGTCTTTTGGTTACAAATACGGTATACCTTTAAACGCAGATTTTGTTTTTGATACACGATTTTTGCCAAATCCTAATTATGTGAGGGAATTAAGAAGTTATACAGGTAAAAATAAAAAAGTAAAAGATTACGTTCTTAACCATAAAACAACGCAACAATTTTTAGAACATTTAGTAGGATTATTAAAATTTATATTACCATATACAGTATTAGAGGGTAAAAGTTATTTAACAATAGCTTTTGGATGTACAGGAGGACAACATAGGTCCGTGGTTATAGCAGAATACGTATATAATATTCTTTCAGTTAAGAATTTTTCTGAATTAAATTACGAGGTGATATTACAACATAGAGATTTAAAATTTTATGAATAAAAAGAAATTAGTTTCTATAGGTGGTGGTACAGGGTTGTCTACATTACTACGAGGGTTAAAAGAGTATGATAATATAGACATTGTTGCTGTAGTAACAATGATGGACGATGGAGGTAGTTCTGGCAGGTTAAGAGAAGAGTTTGGTACACTACCACCGGGAGATATAAGAAACTGCCTGTTAGCATTGTCAAATAGGGAAGATATTCTTACAAAACTTTTTCAATACAGGTTTCCTGTGAAAAAGAAAATTCCTGAGGTAGGGGGACATTCTTTAGGTAATTTGTTGTTATTAGCGATTTCTGACATTGTTGGTGGGTTTGACAAATCTGTCCGAGCAATATCTGAAATTCTTGCAATAAGAGGTAAAGTGTTGCCGGTAACTTTACAAACTGCAAATTTAGTTGCAGAATTAGAAAATGGACAGAAAGTTTTTGGCGAGTCGAAAATTTCAAAATCAGGCGTCCCTATAAAAAGAATACGTATTAACCCACATAAGGTTAAACATTACCCTGAAACTGTAAAAGAGATTTTGTCAGCTGACGGTATAATAATAGGTCCAGGGTCATTGTTTACGTCAATAATCCCACATATCATTATAAAAGACATAACCGATGCAATATACAAATCTCGTGCAAAAAAAGTGTATGTTAGTAACATAATGACACAACCAGGAGAAACTGATAATTATACTGTTAGTGACCATGTAAAAAAAATTTATGAACATTCTCATAACAAAATTTGGTTTGATTATGTTTTAGTAAACAAAGGTAAATTACCGTCTAATTTATTAAAAAAATATGCAAAAGAAAAGTCGTTCCCTGTAAAAATAGATTATGAAATATTAAAAACTTTATGTACTAAAGTTATTTTTGCAGACCTTGTGTCAAGAAATGAAAATAAAAACACCATGAAATATGTTCGTCATGACCCTGCTAAATTAGCAAAAGCGTTGATAAAGATATTTTTAAGTTAAGCACATACGTTATGAATATTGGAATAATTGTAATAACTCATGGTAAGTTTGCTGAAGAACTTGTTAACACAGCATTCTCTATCTGTGGTACAAAAGATGCTGTAGAGAGTATCTCGGTAGTTAGCGAGATTACACTTGAATCGTTGTGTGAGAGTATTAAGCACAAGATAGACCAGATGAACACACAATATGTTGTTATATTGTTAGACATGCTTGGTGGGACCCCTTGCAACGCTTCATTGATGGTATGTAAACAGTATGATGATAAAATTCATATAATAAGTGGAGTAAATTTGTATATGTTAATTACTGCAATAACTTTGCGACAACAAGTTGGTTCTATTGAAGAATTTGTGTCTAAACTTATTTCTGCGGGCAAAAATAGTATTGCTGATGTGAAAGAGAAGTTTATAAAAAAGTTAAAATCAAATTCGTAAGAAATGGAATATATAATAAGAGTAGATGATAGACTAATCCATGGCCAAGTTGTTGAAGGATGGATTAAACCATTAAAAATTTCATTGGTAGTAATATGTTCAGATAGTATATATTGTGACGCTATGCAAAAAACCTTATTTAGTCTTGCAATACCGCCAAAAGTTAGTTTAGAATGCAGCCCTATCTCCGAAACAGCAGAAAATATTGTAACTAAAAAATATAAAAATAATACACTAATACTTATCTCTTCTTTAGTTGAATTAGATTTATTGATCCAAAACGTAAAGACTAAAAATCCAGATTATATTTTTCCACCGATAAATATAGGCGGATTGAGATATTGCAGTGGTAAAAAGCAAATTTATAAAGCGTTGTGTTTAGATAATAAAGATTTAGAACTGATAAAAAAGTTTTCTACACAAAATATTGTGTTAGAATATTATTTACTACCGAACGACAATAAAATTGTATTAAATAAAGAAATTTATGAGATAGAAAAAGTTCTAAATTCAACTGATTAAATGGTAACATGAGGTGTAAAAAATGAACAAAATAATATTTTTGTTAGGGATACATAATCATCAACCTGTAGGAAATTTTGAATCCGTGTTAGATTATGCTTATGAAAAATCGTATAAACCGTTTATAGATTTACTTTTTCAATATCCAGAAATAAAATTTTCGTTACATTGTTCAGGTATCTTGTGGGACTATTTTATGTCAAAACATAAAGAGTATATTGAGATAGTTAAAGAGATGGTTTCACGAGGACAACTAGAACTTATTTCTGGTGGTTATTACGAACCTATCCTTTCTTCAATTCCACAAAATGACCGTATAGGACAGATAAAAATGATGAACGACTTTTTAAACCGCCAGTTTGGTGTTGAACCTAAAGGGTTGTGGTTAACAGAACGTGTTTGGGAACAAAGTGTAGTAAAAGATATTGTAGATTCAGGACTTCAATATACTCTTGTAGATGATTACCATTTTTTTTCAGCAGGGTTACCTAAACAAGAACTTACGGGATATTATGTAACTGATGAAGAAGGGAGAGTGTTGTATGTTTTCCCTATTTCACAAACATTAAGATATTATATACCTTTTAAACCAGTTAATGAAGTAATCCAACTATTTAAAAAAATTTTTGATGAACACAAACAACAAATTGTTTCATTGACGATGGGCGATGACGGAGAAAAATTTGGTTTGTGGCCTAAAACACACGAACATGTATACAAAAACGGATGGTTAAAAAATTTTTTAGAAAAAATTAAAGAAAATAGTAATTGGTTGTCTACTGTAACATTTTCTGAATTTTTACAATTACAACCACCAAAAGGAAGAATATATCTACCAACTTCTTCATATTTTGAGATGGGCGAGTGGACTTTACCACAACCAACTCAAGAGTTGTTTGAAGAGATTATTAAAAATCTGGATTCTATACCAAAAAAAGAAATTATTAGCCAGTTTCTTCGTGGCGGATATTGGAAAAATTTTTTTGCTAAATATGACGAATCAAATAATATGCACAAAAAAATGTTGTATGTAAGTCAAAAAGTTCATAAGGCTAAAATTGGTTCTTCTGCGAATAATAAGCTGACAGGTTTACCTGACGAAATAATCAATTTATACAAATCTCAGTGTAATTGTGCTTACTGGCATGGAATTTTTGGAGGGTTGTATTTACCTCATTTAAGAAATGCAATTTATGAACATCTTATTAAAGCAGAAAAATCGTTATATAAAAAAGACAAAATTGAATTAATAGATTTTGATAAAGATGGAAGAATAGAAGTTGTGTTAGAAAATAAAAATTTTGTTGTTCACTTGAAACCTTCCTATGGAGGGTGTGCTACAGAAATAGATTTAAAAAATTATGATCATAATCTTTGTAGTGTGTTAACTAGAAGACGTGAAGCTTATCATAAAAGATTGATAGAGTTTGAGAAAAATAATATGGCTAACCACATTGATCCATCAAAAATAAAAACAATACACGATTTAGTGCTTACTAAAGAACCAAATTTAAGTCAATATTTGTTCTATGACTGGTATACAAGATACAGTTTTTTAGACCATTTTTTACACAAAGATACAAAATATGAAAATTTTTACAAAAGTCAGTATGGTGAACAGGGAAATTTTACAATAGAACCATATAATTTAGATAAAGTTGACAAAAAAAATTTTTGTGTTACATTTTCACGCAGAGGGATTGTTTGGGTGGACAGTTCGGCTATAGAAATAAATATTCAAAAAAGTTTCTATATCTCGGATAAAATTAGGTGTGAATATAATATAGAAAACTTGTCTAACTTTAAAGTAGATTTGTGGTTTTTAACAGAATTGAATTTTATGTTACCTCGTCCATCACAAGATTTAATTGGCGAATTAGTAACAGACAGATGGTTCTCATCATGGTATGACAGTTTTAATAATAAAAAATTTGATGTGATAATTTCTGTCCCACAAAAAACAATTTTCTGGATATTTCCGATAGAAACAATTTCTTTATCGGAAGGTGGGTTTGAACGAACTTATCAAGGAGTGTGCATAGCAGTAAGTTTTAAGTTCAGTATAACTCATAAAGAAAAATTTTTTACAAAAGTAGAGTTAGAAATAAAATAATGAAATTAAGTTTATGGTTTTTGTTTATATCCACAATTGCAGGATTGTTTCATTTAGACGTTATGGTTTTTGGCCAGTTTATGTTTTCACGACCTATTGTTGTAGCACCAATAATTGGGATTTTGTCAGGTTTGCCTGAAGTAGGGTTAATAGTTGGAATTATAACAGAATTGTTATATGTGTCAATAATTCCTGTTGGTATAAAAATTCCTCCGGATAGTACTACGGTTGCTGTTTTAACAGTTGTTTGTTCAGAACGGTTGATAGATATTCCTGTAGCATTGTTTTTTGCTATAATATTTGGTTTTTTATACAAATACATAGATATAGCACAAAGAAGTTTCAATAGTTTACTTCTTGGTTGGGTTGATACTGCAAAAGCTGAACTCGTAGAACAAAGAGTGAATCTACTGATAATTTATGCATTGTTTATTACGTATTTAAAAACAGTGTTATTTTATTTGATAGTTCTGCCAATATTAAGTTTTTTTATTAAACAAGTTTTTTGTTGTTGGATAAAGAATTTGTGGGTTCATATGGATTTGTATAATTTGATTTATATTCTACCAGCTATAGGTATTGGTATAGGTTTAGCACATTTTGTAGAAGAATAATGAACTTTTTTTTAGGTATAAAAATTTTTTTTCGTTCGTTATTTTTACAGAGTGTATGGAATTATGAACGTATGCAAAATGTAGGTTTTGTGTTCAGTTTGATACCGTTTATAAACCATTTGTATAAAGATAAAACAGTTCGTGCACAAAAAATAAAAACACACTTTGGTTTTTTTAACACTCATCCTTATCTTGCAAATTTGTTGTTAGGTATTGTTATGAGGTTGGAGGAAAAATGTTTAAAAAACGAGGTTTCACAAGAGGAAGTTCTCCGTACAAAAACAATGTTAGCAGGACCTATTGCTGCAATCGGTGATAGGTTTATATGGTCTACTTGGCGTGTGGTTTGTAGTTTTATAGGTGTGGCATATTATCTTTGTTCAGGTAAGGAAGGTGTGTGGTATCAAGCGAACATTTTTGTTGGTATATTGTTGTTTTTGTTGATTTACAATTTGTTAGGTCACTTGCCTTTACGAATATTGTCAATTTATTGGGGATATAAGTATACTAATAATGTTGTGGACAAAATTTCAAAGTTTGCGTTACAGTCGTATATTGTTAAAATAAGAAATGTAGGAATAATAATATTACTTTTTGCATCTTTTATTTATAGTATTTCTTTGATTTCAGACCTCAAGATAGTATTACTTTTTTGGTTAAATATTTTGTTGTCTTTACTGTTAAGCAAAAAAATTGCCGAAGTTGGAATATTTTATATACTTTTTTTATTGAACATAATAATTTTAACGGTGACGAATTTATGATAGAGGAAGAATTTGTAATAAAAAATAGTTTAGGTTTACATGCACGACCTGTGACAAATTTAGTTCAAAGAATAAGTAAGTATAAATCCACAGTAAAAATAGCAAAAAATGACGAAGTTGTAGACGGTAAAAGTATAATGGGTATACTTACTTTAGCAGTTGCTTGTGGAGAAAAAGTGAAATTCATAGTTGAAGGTGAAGATGAACAAGAAGTGATGAATGTAATTCGCGATTTAGTAGAACATAAGTTTTATACAGAACCATTATGAAAGGAAAAAAACAAAAGATTCTTAAAGGTATACCGGCAAGTAACGGTATTGCTATAGGTAAAGTGTTTCTTTTAGAACGTGCGGACGATTTATACATCCCTATAAAGAAAATTAGTAAAGAGGAAGTTAAAGAAGAAATTAATAAATATAAATCTGCGTTAGAAAAGACTAAGAAAGAGTTGTTGGCAGCAAAAGAACGAATACTTAAGTCGTTAGGGAAACAACACGCTGCGTTTGTAGAAGTTTATGTTTCTATTGTAGACGATCCGTTACTTACTCGTGATGTTGTCCGTATGATAGAAGAAGAAATGGTAGTTTCAGAATATGCAACAAACACTGTATTGAACCGAATTATTGCTACATTTGAAAAGATTGAAGATGAATATTTTAGAGGTAGGGCGTCAGATATCCGTGATGTAGTACGGAAAATTTTGCGTAATATATTAGGTAAAAAAAGAAAAGAACTAACAAATATAACTTCTGAACATATAGTTGTAGCACATACATTAAGTCCACATGACACTGCTTTATTAAAAGAAAAAAAATGTATTGGTTTTGCTATAGACGTAGGGACCAAAACATCACATATATCTTTAATAGCCCAAGGGTTAGAATTACCTGCTGTAGTAGGGTTAAAAAATATTACTACAGAAATAGAAGATGGTGGGGATATTATCCTTGACGGATATGAAGGTATAGTGATAGTGAACCCAGATAAAGAAACGTTGGAGGAATATCGTTTAAAATTACAAAAAATTGCTCAAGAGAAAGAATATTTGGCCAAACTTAAGAATTTACCAGCTGAAACTGTTGATGGTCATAAAGTAAAAATAATGGTTAATTTAGATAACCATACAGAACTTGAAAAAATTGATCTTTCAGGCACAGACGGTGTTGGTCTGTTCAGGACAGAATATTTGTATTTAGGTCGGGATGAGTTGCCATCAGAAAAAGAATTAACTGAAGTCTACACTTATGTAGCGGAAAAACTTTATCCTTTATGTGTAGTCATAAGGACAATGGATCTTGGTGGGGATAAACTTTCACGGTTTAACCTTGAAGGATTTAGGCCTGAACCGTCGCCAGCGTTAGGATTGCGTGGGATACGAGTTTCGCTTAAGTACAAAGATATTTTTAAAACACAGTTGACTGCGATATTACGTGCTTCTGTAAAAGGTAATATAAAAATTATGTTTCCAATGATTTCTGCTGTCCAAGAGTTTAAAGAAGCAAAAAAAATTGTTGAAGAAGTAAAGATTGAGTTAGAAAACAAAAATGTTAAGTTTGATAAAAACATTCCGCTTGGTGCTATGATAGAGACACCGTCAGCTGCGTTAACCTGCGATATTATTTCTAAAGAAGCAGATTTTATTTCTATAGGAACAAATGATTTGATACAATACACACTTGTTGTAGACCGTATGAACGAAAATGTTGCAGAAATGTACGAACCGTTACATTTATCAATTTTGCGCTTGGTAAAATATATTATAGAATCTTCACATAAAAATGGTAAACAAGTAGACATGTGTGGTGATATGGCGGCAGATACTGCTTTTACAAAAATATTATTAGGTATGGGTTTGGACGTGTTTAGTGTACCTATTGGTAAAGTATTGGAAATTAAAAAACTTATCCGCAGTTTTAGTTTTTCTGAAGCTAAAGAATTGGTTGAAGATATTTTTTCTAAAGATAATCGGGAAGATGTAATAACTATTTTGAAAAATAAGAAAATAATATTATAAATCCTCTTCTTTTCAATGTCACTTTAATGAAATTTTTACGAAATTTTTGTATCATTGCTCATATAGACCACGGAAAATCTACCCTTGCAGATAGACTGTTAGAACTTACCAATACTGTTCCTAAAAGATTAATGCAGGAGCAAATATTAGATAGTATGGAATTAGAACGTGAACGAGGGATTACTATTAGGTCAAAAACAATACGAATGGAGTATAGTTATAATGGTAACAATTATGTTCTTAATCTTATAGACACTCCAGGACATGTAGATTTTACTTACGAAGTTATGCGTGTAGTGAATGCTTGTGAAGGAGCAATACTTGTGGTTGATGCGACACAAGGTGTTGAAGCACAAACTTTAGCAAACACAATTATTGCAAGCCGTAGCGGATTAAAAATTATTCCTGTGATAAACAAAATAGACTTACAAAATGCAAATGTAAATTCTGTAAAACAACAAATAAAAGAATCTTTGGGGATAAATTTAGAACCTATTCTGATAAGTGCAAAAACAGGTTATGGTGTTGAAAAAGTTCTTGAAGCGATAATTACACAATTACCTCCGCCAAAGGTATATCCAGAAATAGATGGTATGTCAGCGTTAGTATTTGATGCTTATTATGACACATACCGTGGAGTAGTAATGTATGTTAAAGTCTTAAGTGGTAGAATTACAAAAGATATGTTGTTTAAATTTTGTTCTTCAAAAGAAGACAAAAGGTTTAAAATAGAAGATATAGGGTATATAAAATTAAATTTTGTTCCTTGTGAAGAACTACTCTGTGGTGATGTGGGTTATGTTGTAGCAGGAATTAAAGATATTCACGAAATACAAATTGGTGATATTATTTATGAAGTTAATACAGATGTGAACCGTTTACCTAAAATTGAAATCAAAAAAGTTAAACCGTATGTATTTGCTGGTATTTATCCTTTAAATCCTAAAGATTATGAAAATCTTAAGTTTGCGTTACAAAAATTACATCTTACAGATTACTCTTTGTTTTACAAACCTACAACTTCAAAAGTTTTAGCTGCTGGGTTCCATTGCGGATTTTTAGGTTCATTACATTTAGACATTGTCACAGAACGGTTAGAACGAGAATATAACTTGGATATAATTGTAACAATACCTAATGTGGAATACAAAATTTTGACTAAAGACAAAAAAGAAATAGTTGTAGATAACCCTTCAGATTTCCCTGAATATAACAAAATAGAAAAAATTTATGAACCTATAACAAAAACTACTGTTGTTACACCATTGATGTATTTAAGTGTGGTAATAGAAACTTGTAAACTTTTCCGTGGAGAGGTGATAGACCAAAATTTTATTGACGAGAACCGTGTAGTGATAGTTTTTAAGATACCATTAAGTGAAATAATAATAGGATTTTTTGACGCAATAAAATCTGTGTCAAAAGGTTACGCTTCGTTTGATTATGAACAATGTGGGTATGAAGAAAGCGATTTAGTAAAATTAGAAGTTTTAGTGAACAATGAACAGATAGATTCGTTTTGTTATATTACCCACAGAACTAAAGCATATAATATAGCGACAAAAATTTTAGAAAAACTTAAAAAAACCATACCACGACATTTGTTTTCTATACCTTTACAGGTAAAATGTGAAGGTAGGATTATTGCTCGGGAAGATATCCAGGCATTGAAAAAAGATGTTCTTGCAAAATGTTACGGTGGTGATGTCACAAGGAAAAGAAAATTGTTAGAAAAACAAAAAGAAGGTAAGAAAAAAATGAAACAGTTTGGTTCTGTAAATATTCCTAAAGAGACTTTTATTGAACTGTTGAAGATAGATACAATTTAATAGGAGTGTGAATGTATGATAAACTTTACCACAGCAGGAGAATCACACGGGAAAGGTATTATAGTAATTTTGGAGGGAGTACCTGCCGGAATTAAAGTTTCTAAAGAAAAAATAAGTTTAGAATTATCACGACGAAGAAAAGGTTATGGCAGAAGTAACAGACAAAATTTTGAAGAAGATACAATAGAAATAATTTCTGGTATACGATATGGTGAGACCACAGGGTCGCCAATTTGTATCTTTGTGTATAACAAAGATTATAGGAAGGAGTATTACCAAGATAATATTTCCCAGACTAATATTTCTTATTGTCCGAGACCTGGTCATGCAGACCTTTCCGGAGCAATAAAATTTTTACGTTCTGACCTCAAGGATGTTTCAGAACGTTCTTCAGCAAGAGAGACTGTTGCTCGTGTAGTTGCTGGTAGTATTTGTAAACAGGTTCTTTCAGAACTTGACATTTTTGTAGGTTCTTTTGTTACACGGATTTATAACATAATTTTATCAACAAATTATTTGGTATCTAACTTACATAAAGATGTGTTATTAAAGTTACACCGTATGGCTGAGGAATCTTCTTTAAGGTTTCCTGATAAAACTAAAGAACAAAAAATTATAAAAATTGTTGATACAGCAAAAGCTAAAGGTGATACTTTAGGTGGAGAGTTTGTGGTATTTTCAATAAACAATCCGATAGGGTTGGGAAGTTATTCTCAATGGTATCAACGGTTAAACGCAAAAATTGCGTATTATCTTATGTCAATACCAGCAATAAAATCTGTAGAAATAGGTCTTGGTAGTGTTTCAAGCCAACTTTATGGTTCGGAAGTTCACGACGAAATTTTTTATTCCAACAAAAAATTTTATCGTAAAACCAACAATGCTGGCGGTATTGAAGGTGGCATTTCTAATGGTGAACCTATTATAGTGCGATGTAGTATGAAACCAATCCCTACTTTAGCTAAACCGTTAAAAAGTGTGAACATAAAAACAAAACAAACTGCTAAAGCAGAAATAATTCGAAGTGATATTTTAGCAGTAGCTGCTTGTAGTGTTATTGGCGAAGCAATGTTGGCAATATGTTTAGCAAACGAAATAAAACACAAGTTTGGCGGAGATTCTATTAAAGAACTGAAACAAAACTATAAAAATTATCAACGGTTGGTAAAAAATTTTTAATGACACGGAAAATTGCTAATTTACCATTACATTACGGTTCAGCACCAAGATGGCTTTTTGAACGACAGAAAAAAATTTTGTACGAGATTTGTCGTTTGGTAATTATAGAGTTTGGAACTAAAGAGTTACTTTTTCGTCTATCTGACCCAGTATGGTTTCAAATACTTGGTTGTGTATCAGGTTTTGACTGGCATTCGTCAGGTGTTACCACTACAGTTACGGCTGCAATAAAAGAATCTTTTAGAAACCATCCTGAATGGGGGATATTTGTTTTTGGTGGTAAAGGGAAAACTGCAGTAAATACTCCAAAAGAAATTTTAAACTGCCCGTATATTAATACACAGCAAGATTATGTTACTATATCAAAACTTACTGCTAAAGTAGATAACAGTTGTATTCAAGACGGCTACCAAATATATCATCATACACTATTTGTTGATAAAGACAACAACTGGTGTGTAGTACAACAAGGCATGAATATTTCTACTAAGACTGCACGTAGGTATCACTGGTTTAATACAATAACAAAAAGTGAAGATAAAAAATTTATTATTTCACCACATACAGGTATTATTACTCAACAAAACGAAAATAATGTATTAAATTTTGTTGATACAGAAGCACAAAAGTTGCAAAACAATATTATTGAATATTTAAAATTACAGCAGCCGGAAAAAATTGTAAAAGAATTTCAGAAAATTCTTGATAATACTACAACGTTTTCATTGCCTTATAGACATTATATTACTCAAGAAGATTATGATACACAAAGATTATACAAAATATTGTGTAAGATAAAACAAGAACAACAATTAAATTCATTTAAAGATATTCTACTTACTGAAGGTGTGGGTGCAAAAACACTTCGTGCGTTAGGTTTGATTTCTGAAGTTGTGTATGGTTATCCTGTTTCTACACGTGACCCTGCACGGTTTTCGTTTGCGTTTGGTGGTAAAGATGGTCATCCGTATCCTGTGGATAAAAAAAATTATGATAAAACCTTATCGTTGTTTAAAAGCATAATTGACAAAGCACAGATTGAAGGTAAAGAAAAACTACGGATTTTGAAAGTTTTGGGAACATGAAAGTGAAGATTGAGAAAGTGAAAAAGAAACAGTGTAGCGGCAAAGCGTCAGCTTTGCTTTGGAGTAGAGGCTTTAGCCTCGTGGGAATAGAGGCTTTAGCCTCGTATAAACGGCAATTAATTGGCGTCTACAAAAGTTAGAAAGATAAATCAATATCCGTTAAGATATTTTTACATCACAGTATATGCTACAGGAGAAAAGAAAATGAAAATTGTTTATTCATCAAAATATGAAGTTGACTTAGGTGAGCACCCGTTTAATACTACAAAATATAGGTTGATAAAAGAACTGTTACAACAGGAATTTAAAAACATAGAATTTGTTGAACCACCCGATATAGATATTAAATGGTTACTTAAGGTTCATACAAAAGAGTATGTTGAAAAAGTTTTAAACTTAAAACTTTCATATTTTGAAATTTTACGGCTTGAAATACCGTTGACAAAACAAGTTTCTGAGTCAGCAGTTATAGCGGTAAGTGGTACTGTTTTAGCTGCGAAGTTAGCATTAGAACAAAAAATTGGTGTTCATATTGGTGGTGGGTGGCACCATGCGTATCCTGACCATGGGGAAGGGTTCTGCGTGTTTAACGACCTTGCCGTCGGAGTGAGATATTTACAAGAAACTACACAGTTAAAAAAGTTTGCTGTTATAGATTGTGATGTTCACCAAGGTAACGGTACTGCAAAAATTTTTGAAAAAGACACAGATGTGTTCACATTTTCAATCCATCAAAGAGAAATTTATCCGTTCCCAAAAGAAAAAAGTTCGTTAGATATAGAATTACCTGCATATTCTAAAGATAAAGAATATTTACAATTGTTAGAAGAAGGGTTAAAAGAAGTAAAAAAATTTTCTCCGCAGATGGTTTTTTACCAAGCAGGTGCTGATGTTTATGAAAATGATAGACTTGCTCAGTTAAAAATTACAAAACAAGGTATCATTGAAAGAGATAGGTTGGTAAAAAAATATTTTAACGATGTTCCTGTAGTTGTTACTTTAGGCGGTGGGTACGCGGAAGATGTTCGTGATACTGCTGAAATACATTTTAATACAATAAAAGTTTTTTTAGAAAAATAATTTTTTTTACAGTGGAGAAAAATATGATAACGTTAAACTATACTAACTGTCTATCTGAAAAAGTACAACATCACGGTGTTACAAAACAAGAACTTACAACTTGGGAAAAAAAATTTGTTGATATCCACAGAAAAATTGTCCAAAAATCGCAGAACGAAAGTCTTATGCTTGGCTGGGTAAAATTACCGTATGAAAATCCTGAAGTTGAAAAAATTCTTAAAATGGTTCATCAAGTAAAACCTAAGTTTGACACACTTTTAGTTTTAGGCATAGGCGGTTCTGCGTTAGGTAATATTGCTTTACAAACAGCGTTAAGGGACAAATTTTGGAATTCGTTATCAAAACAGCAAAGGAAAGGGTTTTTAAAACTTTATGTGTTTGACAATATAGACCCTGACACTGCAAAAAGTTTGTTACAGCATATTGACATTAAAAAAACATTAATTAACGTAATCTCTAAAGCAGGCGATACTGCAGAAACTTTGTCTACATTTTTTATATTCTACAGCCATCTTGTAAAAAAAGTTGGTAAAACCAATGCTAAAAAACATATAATAATTACAACTGGGCCAAAAACAGGTTTCCTTCGTGACCTTGTCAACAAAGGTTACTCACAGTACGATTTTACAATACCTGAAAATGTAGGTGGTAGGTTCTCAGTTTTGTCTCCGGTAGGACTTGTCTCTGCAGCGTTGAGCGGGATAAATATTAAATCACTTCTTGCTGGAGCAAAAAATATGGCTGAATATTGTAAGGTAAATACTGAAAAATTGACACTCGTACAAATGTACGAGAACCCTGCGTTTATGTTCGCGTTAATAAACTATTTGTTGTACCAAAAAGGAAAACATATTTGTGTAATGATGCCTTATTCTGACCGTTTATACGGTATAGCAGATTGGTTTCGTCAACTCTGGGCAGAAAGTTTAGGGAAAGAAAAAGATAACGATGGTAACATTGTAAACTTTGGTCCTACGCCTGTAAAATCTTTAGGTGTTACAGACCAACATTCACAACTACAACTTTACCGTGAAGGTCCTTATGACAAAATTATTGTAATTTTGTCAGTTGAAAAATTTTCTTCTACGATTAAAATTCCAAAATTTCCTGAAGAACATTATCTTTGTGGCCATACACTTAACGAACTTTTCAAATCGGAAGAGAAAGCAACTGTTGTTTCACTTACACAAGCGAACCGTCCTAACCTTACTATAACTTTGCCTAAAATTGATGAAGAATCTGTAGGAGAACTAATTTATATGTTAGAACTTGCAACAGCTTACGCAGGCGAACTTTTCAATATTGACGCGTTTAACCAACCTGGTGTTGTGTTGGGTAAAAACTATACTTACGCACTTTTAGGACGGAAAGGGTACGAAAAATATTTAAAAGAATTATCTTTGTTGGAATGAGAGATAAAAATTTTTGAAAAATTTAGTTGACAGATTGTATTTTTTAAGGTATATATAATTAATGAAAAGTATTGAATTGGATGAAACCTACGGACTAGAAAAAAGAAGTACCCTGAGGTCGGGTAAGACCTATCTAACAATACGAAATTCTTTTTTTCTGGTTCGTAGGTGGTTTCGGCCAGAGAACAAATCTAATTCACCCATAAACCCGGTAGGGTTTCTAAAAAATTGTTCTCTGGCCTTTTTTTTATTTGGTTAAAATTTTGTATAACATTTCTTAAGATAGATAATATGAAAATTAGAAATGTTTTAAAATGTCGTTCTTTTAAAGAAATGAATATCCTTTCTACACTACACTTTATCTCTTTGACACCACAACAACGGCTTGACATCCTTCAGTATTTAAGAGAGCAGTTCTATAAAATAAAAGGGATAAAACCGCATAGGTTGAACAAAAAAATTTGTGTTGCAGGAAATTTTAGAAAAAAATGAGAACAGAAAAAGATTTTGAAGAGTTTTTAGAATGCTTGAATAAGTATAGAGTCAAATACTGTATAGTTGGCGGGTTTGCAGTTTCGTATCACAGTAAACCACGGTATACAGACGATATGGATATTTTGGTTTATCCAGATTTAGATAACAGTAGAAAGACAAAATTAGCAATGGCTGAATTTGGCGTAGATGTTTCAAAAGTTGAAGATGAATATTTTTCTGTTAGTGGGAATTTTTATCAGATTGGAGTTGCTCCTGTAATGATTCATATAATAACTACTCTGGATGGTGTAGATTTAAAGACCGTATTTAAGAAAAAAGTTAAAGCAAAGTATGGTAATACAAATACATACTTTATTGGATTAAACGAACTCATAAAAAATAAAAAATCTACAAACAGGCCACAAGATAAACTTGACTTAGAAATTTTGAAAGAGATAAAAGAAAAAATAAAAAAGAAAAAAATAAAAAGATGAAAACAAAAACTGGAATAATTTTTTGGATAGTACTTCTTTTTTCAACTTCGGTATCTTTTGGTAATTTGTTGCAGAACCCAGGTTTTGAAACAGGAAATTTAACCGGTTGGACTACTTTCAGAACTGCTCTTCGTACAGTTGTCACCAATCCAGTTCAAGAAGGTAGCTATGCTCTTGCTCAATCTTCGTGTAGTACAACAGCAGACACAAAAATAGTTTATCAAGTAGTAAATGTGGAACCGTATGCAACTTATATACTTTCAGGATGGGTTCTAAATTCAGAAACCACTGATTATATTCAATGGATAGGTTTAGGAGTTAATCTTGGGACTTCTGCTTTGGGTTATGGTGAATCAAATTGGACAGATGTAAGTCGTGCAACTATCACTCGTATAAGCAGTTCTTCTTGGCATGAACTAAAAATGTCCACCACAGTTACCCCAGGATATACTCAAATGACGGTTAACTTAGGAGTAAGAATAGATTTTATCCAAGGCGATCTGACACGATATGCAACTGGATATTTTGATAACATTTCTTTTGTTAAAGAATCCACACCGCCTGCTGCTGTTACAAACCTTTCTGCACTTCCGGGTTCGCTTGGGGGAGAAATTAATCTTACCTGGAGTGCTCCCGGTAATGACGGTACAACAGGTGTTTTACTTTTAGGTA
>CALJEJ010000078.1 GCA_938074745.1 uncultured Endomicrobiia bacterium | reverse complement strand
AAATATGTAACTGTGGACGTCCTTTAAAAAATTCTTCAACTAACCCACGCAGACTTCCACCAATTGCCCGAGGATTTATTCGATCATCGTGAAAAATATATTCTATTGGAAGTTCAATAAAGAAAGAGTGCAAATTACTTAATTCATCATAGAATAAAGGAGTGGTGTATATTTGATTTTTACCTATTTCAGGAAAACTATATTTTACAAGATTATCTTCTATCTCAATAGCAAGTTCATATTTTGCTCCATTGAATTCGATTAGAATATCACCAAGATTTGGATGATTAGGTCCAACATTGCTATATTTCTCTTTTATTTTCTCAAATTTTGCAAGCACACGTGCCACTCGAAGGTCCGATGCTTGTTTAGTACTATTACAATAAGAATGAGTTATTGCAAAATTACTTGGTTCGTCTTTACCACCAAGAGAGAGAGGTTCAATATGGTCTATTGCCAAATTATTCTTATGTAAAATTAAATCAATAGTTTCTCCACAAATATAACACTTATTATTTTGCGCTTCCAATAATTTTTTTTCCAAAGTTTCCTTATCTTCTTTCTTTAGTGATTCAAGATATTTTGAATGCATGGTTTATTCCTCCTTAATCAACCCTTCATTAAAAAGACTAAAATAGTTGTTATCGCCAATAATTATGTGGTCTAAAACTCTGATTCCTACAAGTTCACAAGTAGAGATTATGCGATTAGTTATTTCTATATCATCCTGACTTGGCTGTGGTTCACCGCTTGGATGGTTGTGAATAAGGATTATCGCCGCTGAAGATTCTGTTATCGCCTCTTTTACAACCTCTCTTGGATGGACAATGCTTTTTGTAAGTGTGCCTTCTGATATGGTTACATCTTTAATAATTTTATTTTTTCCATCAAGCAGAACCACCTTAAAAACTTCTTTTTTCAAATCTCTCAAATAGGGGATAAAGTAATCTACTATATCCTTGCTAGTTTTAACTTTAATTTTAAACTTTTTTCTTTCAGGAATCTTTTGCCAATTTCTATTGCTGCTTTAATTTGAGCAATTTTTGCAATACCTAACCCTTTTCTTTTAAGTTCAGCAAACTTTTTGAGTCAATGTTTCTAAAAGTTCCAAACTCGTTTATCAACTCCCTTGCCATATCTACAGCACTTTTTCCCACTTGAACCAACCCGTAAAAGAATCGCCAAAAGTTCCGTGTCAGAAAGTTTATCAGCACCAAATTTTAAAAGTCGTTCTCGCGGTCTCTCATCTTCAGGCCAATTATAAATTGCTTTAGGATATTTCTTTTCTCTGCCCATAAATTATTTTTCTTTTGCTTTTTTTCTTTGGGGAAGAATTTATATTCTCCTGTTACCCTTTCTAAAGATTCCTCACTTATCCATTTATCAATTACATCTTTCTTAAACCGCTACTGACCCAGCAATTTTTCTTTCCATAACTCTATTTTTAAAATCTGACCTATATATACAAAAAAATACAATGGTTATCAAGAAGAATTTAATAAAAGGAAAAAGTAGCGTGGAGGCAAATTATGTCCAAGTCTGTGACTTTGTTCTCATTTCTTTAAATTTTTCTCTTTTGACTGATGAATTAAATTTGGTAAAATTATAGGTAACGGTCTGCAGTAGGTTTGAAAGGACAATCACTACCAAATTTTTTTATTCATAAACCACCTACTCAATCTATAAAAATAATTAAGAATTAAACGATTCCTTAACTTAATTTATTCTCTTTTAGATTTTTCTATACAAAGGTGAGATATTTCTTTTTATAAATTTATACAAAATTTTTTAATATAGAGGTAAGTTCAGAATAAAATTTTGTTGTTTGTAGGTTAGGTAATAGTGGGACAGCGTTTTGTGAAAAAGATTCTACTTCTTTATCTACATGTAGGAAACCTGCTATGGGTAAATCTTCAAAATCAATTTTATATTTCTCTTGGTTAACCATGTTAACTATGATCTTGGTATCAAATATCTTTAGTTTTAATTTTGGTATAAGAGAAATAATTTTTTTTGCAGTATCAAACGCAACTTTTGTAGGTATTGTTATTATGAACAAACAGTCAATATTGTCAACAGTCCGACGAGAAAAATGTTCCATACCTGCTTCTGTATCTATCACTACATATTTATAATTTTTTGCCACTTGGGATAAAAAATTTCGTAACAGTTCGTTAACAAAACAATAACATTCTCGTCCTTCAGGATGGCCCATTACAAGAAGGTCAAAACCTGAATGTTCAACAATAGTTTCTTGCAACCGCATGTTTATATAATCAGATTTGGACATATACTGAGGAACTTTCTCAGTTCTTAACTCTTCACGAACATCAGCAATTGTTATGTCATATTTCACACCAAGATTTTCTGCAAGGTTTGAGTTAGGGTCAGCGTCTACTACTAAAATCGGTGTTTGATTGTTTTCAATCAAATACTTGGTTATACCACAAACAACTGTAGTTTTTCCGACACCACCTTTGCCACAAACTGCAATATGTTTTGTCATAGGAGTTATAAATATGTTTCTACAAATTTTTCAAATGCTTGGACAAAACAGTCCACGGGAGCGTAAAGTATCCCTGCACCTATTTGTCCTATCCCGGGTTGTTTATGTGCAATACCAGTGTTAATAATAGGTGTAATTCCTTCTTGGATTATTTTAATTATATCTATTCCGAGCGGTGTTCCACGAAAGTTGAACTGTGGGATAAGATATGTTTGATGTGTCCCATAAGTAATTTTATACATTTCATTCGTATACTTTACTGCATCGTCAGGTGACCCACCAACAAATTTTACAATTGCAGGCGAACCTGCCATAGCAAACGCTCCTATACCACATACTTCGGATATTGTAGAATCTCCGAGGTCAGGATTAGCATCTTTCTCAGTATACCCAGAAAAATATAATCCTTTTGGCATACCAGCAGTTGTAGTGAACCACTGTTTTGGCAAACCTGCAACACGAATACCTATCTCTACACCATTTCGTGCCATTGTGTAAATTATAGAAGAATATTTTGTTCCCTCTACAACATCAGCAGTAGATTTACATGCTGCCATTGAAATGTTTAAGAAAAAATGTGGGTTTGAAGAAATAAATTTTACTACTTCTAAAAATGTTTTTTTAGATATTGGTAGTTCAATTAAATAAGGCAGAATTTCTTTTAAGAACAAGTTTGTTGCTGCAACATTCCTGTTGTGACATTCATCGCCCATAGTTAACGCTTGTGAAGTTAAAGTTTTTACATTTATCCCGTGGGAGTTTTTTACTGCTAAATGTATAACTTTTTTTAATACGGGAAACAATGTTTTTTCAATCCATTTTAACCGACGAAGTACTTCAGGACTGTTCGCACCGAACCGTAGAACTTTACCTAACCCTTCGTTTATTGTAGCGTAAGCGTAATTGCCATATTTAAGGTTTTTGACAACCCATACAGGCATTGAAGCAGAAACTATCCCAGCCATAGGTCCTACGGTATTATGGTGATGACACGGAGAAAATTTTATCTTTTTTTGTAAAACTTTTTTCTCTGCTTCAGTAATATCGTTAGCAAGACCTTCATATACTATAGCGCCGAGTATTGCACCTTTCATCGGACCACACATCTGTTCATACTCAATTGGCGGTCCTGCATGAAGAATTAAATCTTTCCTCATACCAGGAATAACTTTATATGCTTGTTCAATGTCTACAACAAACGGTTCTGCAGAGTTCAATTTTTCTACTACTGAAACATTTGCACAATGAACTTTATGTTGTAATGTCTTGTTACTATTAAACTTTTCTATTAACTGATATGTTTTTTTAGACTTTCCTTGTGGCGACCAAGCTAAATGGAAAACATTTTTTATCCCTTGATTGATAAAACTTTCATAGAACCATTTTGCACCTAAATTTACAATTTTTATATTTTCGGTATTCATAAATTTTTAACAACCTCGCCAACAAATTTTGCCATTGCAACATTGGAATTAAAAGTTAACACTCCTGATTTAGAAAATGATTTGGTAATATAACCAACATTTTGTGGGTCAAGCTCTGTACCTACAATTACTGCACAAAAAAGTATCTCGTTGTTACACAACTTTTTTGCATGTTTTATTACAGCAAGAAGTTCTTTTACAGGGTCAGGGTTGGCTCCAAAACCTAAAACTATATCAAACATTATTACTGCCACAGATTTATCTTGGGCTTCTTTCAACAACCGTTCTTTACGAAACGAAAAATCTATCATAGGATGAGGTTTACCACGAGTATATATGTCATCACCTAAATCTATTATCGTATGTTCACAACTTTCCCAAGCAGAAGGTATTTTGTAGTTAGGGTTCAACGGCGTGTTTGAATAAACATCGCCTATATATCTTTTCAACACTAACATTGCTTCGTCGCATAACGACCCGCCAGAATAAAGGCCTCGGACATACTTTCTTTTAGTCTTCTTTAGTTTTCTAACAACTTGTTCAACTTCAGTTTTTGAAACAACAGTAGGTTTGAATTTTATACCAAAATGTTTCAGTGCATATTCAACTGCAGCTTCTGTAGTCTCAGCAAAAACTACATTTTTTATCTTCTTTTGGCCATTACTTTCAAACCCTATCAAGGACAGAATATATTGTTTTTTACAGTAGGCAGTTATATAATTAACCAATTTGTTTACTACTTTTTTTGACGGTTGTTTAGAAAATATTATTATACATTTTGTTGTTGGGTCTGATTCTAAAAATTTTATACTTTCTATTGTAGTCACCCCGCCAACTTTGTCTGACAAATCCCGACTTCCCGTACCAATACCTTGAGTAATCACACCTCCACAATTGTGAATCATAGAAGTGATCGCTTGCAACCCTGTCCCACCAGCACTTATTATCCCTATTCCAGATTTATACCCTGCCGTGTCATAAACTGTCCTTACTTTGTTAGCAAAACCTAACCCTATACCGTTAATTATCGCAGTACCACAGTCAGGTCCCATTATTAAAACATTGTTCTTTTTCGCTAATTGTTTTAACTTCACTTCTTCCTCAATTGGAACATTATCGCTGAATATAAAAATACACATTTTATGGTTCAACAACAGTTTTTGTGGTTCAATTTTTTGTGATTTAACTTTTTGTATAATTTTTTTTACTTCGTAATACACAAACTCACCAGGAATAGAAACTGATACAAGATTTGCTACAGCGTATATATCCTTATCAACTTGTAGTGTGGGAACATCAGATACTGGTTGTTGTTCAAAAGTATGTTTTGTGATTAACTCTAAAATTTCGCCCTCATTCACATTATCAGGACAACAAATTATTAAATCGTTCACTTTAGCATTCTGGCCTAAGGAAGTTAACAACCCTTGTTCTTTTAACAACATTTTATTTGCTTCCGTACCCATCATAAGAGTAATCTTGCAGGAAAGTTCACTAGAAAGTTTTTCACTTAGTTGCATCAGAAAAATAGAATCATAAAAACAATTTGGTTTGATTATGTTTTTCATATGTTTAATTTTTTAATAAATATCTTACTACTTTTCAACATACCGTACAAAAACCACCAGCCAGAATTCCCTCCCTCGGAAAGAATTAAGTCTGTAACAGAAATCAATTTATAAAAATTACTTCTGGAAATAAACAATTGTTTTATAAATTCTTTTACTCGTAAAGAAACTCTTTTATCACAAGTATGTTTGATAGAAAAATAACTTAACATAGTAGTTTTAGTTTTTATTTGTGGCAGTAATTTTTTTATTGCTGAATAAAGAGTTCTTAGAACATCAAGTTTATTAAAAACCATTATTGAAACCAGCACTCCACGAAAAAAATCGTCATATTCAGGAGTAGCACCACTACCCAACCCTATGTTTTCATTGATATTTTTGACAACACAGCCAGGACTGTGAGTAACAAAAAATTTTTTTATTTCTTTCAACATCACTTCTGTTTGGTTAACAACTTTTTGTGTTAAAGTTTTTTTATGAGACAAAATATGCTGTAGCAACATATTTATTCTGATAAAACAATTTTTTATCTCTTTATGGCTGGATAAATCAGGAAAACTAAAAGAGAATTTTGTATTATACCCTACTGAAGTATCTAAAAATTTGAAAGTTAAGTTAGTTTTACCGTCAGATATACAGAAACTGTTTTTAAAAACTGAAATTTTTGATTTCTCACTAAGCAATTTTTGAAAATTATATTTTTTTGTATCGGAAGGTGTAATTATTCTATACGGTCCTTGAGGTAAATTAGAAAGGTCAGATTTTAGAATAGTGATTATATTTTGGTACTTTTTATCTATATCTTCACAAAAAAGGTTGATATAATCTCTATGTAAAGACAGAATTTGCCATTTTAGAGAATATTTACTTGTTATATAGAAAATCTCACTGTCGTAACTTACAACAGGGAAAGTCAAACTATACATTTTCTACGGATTTTATCTCAGGGAAAAATTTTTTTAAGTAACTTTCAATCCCCATTTTTAATGTCATAATAGACATTGGACAATGTGCACAAGCACCTGTAAGTTTTACTTTTACTGTTCCATCGTCTGTAATTTCTACAACTTCTACATCGCCACCGTCACGTTGCAACATAGGTTTTATTTCGTCAATTTTTTGTTTTATTTTTTCTTTAATTTCCTGCTCCATATTTTTTTCAACCTTCCTTTCAGATAACCATTTTTTAAGTTTTAAGTTTGCGAATAAAATCTTTCATTTTATCATAATCTTTCCTTCTTGGCAACCGTTCTACACCTGAAGCAACATCTACACCATACGGGTCTAAAAGTTTGACTACTTCTACAACATTTTCTACGGTCAACCCGCCGGCAACAAAAAACGGTATCTGCAAGTTCGTTTCTAAAAACTTTTTTTTAAGTTCTACTACATAGTCCCAGTTAAAATTTTGTCCTGTAGCACCAAGTTGGTTTTCAACATAAGTGTCAAACAAAATATAATCTATATACGGGATAAACTGCTGGATAGCAGAATATATATCAAATATATATTTCTGTCTTTCTTCGTCATTTTGTATAACCCCAGGTTTTATTTTTATAACTTTAATTATTTTTATTTCGGGCAAAAGCAATTTCAGTTCTTTACAAAAAGAACTGTCTTCTTCTCCGTGAAGTTGTACATAATTTATTCCACACTTTTTTATTGTTTTAGAAATATTTTCTTTTGTTTC
>CALJEJ010000077.1 GCA_938074745.1 uncultured Endomicrobiia bacterium | reverse complement strand
TTATATTTTCCTCAACGGTGCGTATTTTAGATATAACTTTCGTTTTTCTCCGTCGTTAAACACTACAACAATTTTATCCCCATTTTGACTATCTCTTAATATATCCACTACTTTACCAATTCCAAACTTTTTATGGTAAACATATTCACCTAATTTTAAATTTTCTATTTTGATAGGTTTATCTGTATCTTCGCTATTTTCTTTTTCAACTTCGTAAGATTCATAAAAACTCATTATTTCATCTATAAACCGTGAAGGAGACAACTGTGTTTCCACACCCCATAACCTGCGCGTTTGTGAATATGTAAGATATACTTTTCTTTTAGCGCGAGTTATGCCTACATAACACAACCGACGTTCCTCTTCAATAAAATCTTCCAAATTATATTCTTGAGCATAAAACATATCTCTGTTATATCCTTTTATTGCCCACCAAACAGGAAATACTTTTTCTTCCAACCCTGTAATAAATACAATATCAAACTCTAACCCTTTAGAAGAGTGAAGGGTCATAATTGAAACACAACCTGTATCTTCTTTTGATACTGACTTTGTTATTTCAGTCTCCAACTTTGTTGTTAAAGATATTGTGGATAAGAAATTTTCTATTGAAACAGTTTCTTCTGGAACAGGATTATTATATCTTTCTTGTAGTTCATAATTTTTGGCTGCAGAAATTAGTTCTTTAATATTTTCTATTCTATCTAAACTTCTTGGGTCAGAACTTGTCTGCAACATTTTTAAATACCCGGTTTTTTCTATCAAAAACTCAATAAATTCTGAAGGAAACATCGTATCTTTATATTTCTTAAGCATATCGTATAAAGACAAAAATTTCCATACAGCATTTTTTGTCCTCAATGAAAGGTCAAGATTGTCTATTTTTATCAATTGGTCCCATAAAGTTGACGAAGTTTCTTTTGCCAAAGTTTCCAAATATAAAACTGTTGTATCACTTATACCTCGTGCTGGAACGTTTATTACACGTTTTAACGAAACAGTGTCATAAGGATTTACAAGGATTCTTAAATATGCTAATATATCTTTTATCTCCTCACGTTCATAAAACCCTACCGCACCTACAATTTTATACGGGATACCTTCCAACTGAAATATCTCTTCAAACACACGAGATTGTGCATTACTACGGTAAAACACTGCAATATCATTTAAACTTTTGTTTTCTTTTTTGTATTCTTTGTAATACTTTTTTATTTCTTTTGCAACAAATTTTGCTTCTTCATATTCTGTTTTAAACTGTAAAATTTTTATATCGTTAATAGAACAATTCTCGTTTTGTGTCCACAAAACTTTTTTTGCTCTAAATTTATTGTTTGAAATCAGTGTATTGCTTAGTTGTAAAATGATTTTTGTAGAACGGTAGTTATGTTCTAACTTGAACTCTTTTGCTTCAGGAAATTCTTTTTTAAAATTTAAAAGATAATTAACATTTCCACCACGCCAGGAATATATCGCTTGGTCATCATCACCAACTACACAAATATTTTTGTATTTTGAAGCAAGAAGTTTTAACAACACTGCTTGAGCATAGTTTATATCCTGATATTCGTCAACATGGATATACTTATATCTTTCAGAATATTTTTCTTTAAGTTCTGGGATGGTTTTTAAACTTACCACAGTTTTCATTATCAAATCACTAAAATCAAATGCTGAGTTTTGTTCCAACTTTTTTTGATATTTTGAATATATTTCGCCAACAATTTCTCTGTATGGGTCGTTAAACACAAACGTGTTAATTTTATACGATTCGCTATCTATCAAATTATCTTTTGCTCTATTAATCTGTGAAATAACAAAATTTATATCTAGTTCTCGTTCCGAAACTAACAGTTCTTTCATACATTCTTTGACAACTTTCTTCTGGTCATCTTCGTCATAGATAACAAAATTTTTTTTGACACCTATAACTTCCGCTTCACATCTTAAAAAATGTGCACAAAAAGAATGAAATGTAGATATCCATATACGAGAATATAAAAATTCTTTCGTAGATATATTTGGTTTTAAATTCAACTTATTTGTTATAAGGTCTATAACACGAGATTTCATTTCGTCTGCTGCTTTGTTAGTAAACGTAACTGCGAGAATATTTTCAGGCTTTACACCTTTAGTCAACAAATATGCAATACGGTAAGTTATAACTCTTGTTTTTCCTGTCCCTGCACCAGCAAATACTACCACAGGACCTTCAGTACATTCAACTACACAACGTTGTTGTTCGTTTAAGTCATTAAATAAAATACTCATCGGTGTTCTAATACACTCACTACTTCAATATGTCTTGTATGAGGGAACATATCTATCGGGATAATTTTGGTTATTTTATAAAATTTAAGGAAGGTTTTCAAATCTTCTTTTAAACTTTCGTAATTACAGGATACATATATTATCTTGTTGACAGGCATTTCACTAATCACTGATTTTACTTTTTTACTCAATCCTGCTCTTGGCGGATCAACTATTATCGTTGAAAGGTTGGTAATAAACTTTGATTTCCAAAGTTTTGACAAAAACATCTCTGCTGTAGATTCTATAAATTCTACATTTTGGATATTGTTTATTTGTTGGTTTTCTAACGCTACAATAATGTTGTCTTTAGAAGAATCTATGCCTAATACTTTATCTGCTATAGAATATATTTGTAAACTTACCCCACCACTACCACAGTAAATGTCTAACACATTACCTTCGTTAACCTCAGATTTTACAATCTGATATAACACACTACAACAAGAAGTGTTTGTTTGCATAAAATTTGTTGGGTAAATTTTGTATATTATATCATTGACTTTCTCTTTTATAAATTTCTCTCCTTCTAACAGAAATATTTCTTCAGTAAGTGCGTTGTCTGAAACCTTGTTGTTTATACATACATATAAAGAGACAACATTTTTTATTTCTTTCAACGATTTAACTAAAGATTCAAAAATTGGTTTTTCATTATGTTCAAACTGATATTTTGTTCCAGTAATTACAAGGTTCAACATTAGCTCGTCATAATGTTTACTATGTCGTATTACAATATATCTTAACTTACCTGTATGCTGAACAATGTCATACGGTTGGATATTGTTATCTTTTATCCATTGTTTGATTATCAAAAATATTTCTTTTATATTAGGATAAAATATTTTACATTCTGACAAATCCACAATTTTGTAAAACTTACCTTTTTGTCTTAACCCGATTAACGGGTTTTGTGTTGTTCCGCCAACTGCAAATTCCATTTTGTTCCTGTAAAACCATATATCTGGTGAGGCAACTGGAAAATTAAAATTCTGAATTTCAAAATCTTTGAAACAGGACTGTAACAATGTATACTTGTTGTGGAGTTGGTTAGTATACTCCACATTTTGAAAATCACAACCACCACAAATGCCAAAATGTTTACATATGTTGTGTTGAAACTCAATATTCATTTTTTTACTCCCTCATTTTTTTTAACATTACGAGCGCTTTTTCATTTTTAGGGTCTATTTTCAATACTTCGTTAAATTGTTCAGCTGCAAGGTTAAGTTTACCTTCGTAATAATATGCTATACCGAGGTTCAACCTCGCATCTATTTGGTTCGGGTTAATTCTAATTGACTGTTGATAAAATTTTATTGCTTCGTTGCGGTTTATATAAAACATAATATTCCCGAGATTGTTATACGCAGCAAACGAGTTCGGGTTAAGTTTTATTGCTATAAGATAATTTTCTATTGCTTTATTAAAATTTTTTTCTTTAGCATAAATCCAAGCAATTTTTTCGTATATAATAGATTTGTTAGGATACTTATTTTTTAATTCTTCCAGTTCTTGAAGAGATTTTGCAGCATCAACTATTTTTTCGTCAAAAAAATCTTTTTCTTGACTTAACTTTTTTTGTGCAAGGTATGGTCTCAAAATGTGTTGTAACAATCCATTACCAAAATCTTCTATACCAACTTCTATTCCTTTCTTAGAAATATGAATTAAACTCATTATACTAAACTTTATTTCTGGACTTTGCTGTGGTGTTACTTGACGTTCAAAAGTAAATATGCCTAAAATAAAAAGTAGGACTACTATTGTAATAAATTTTATATATTTATTTGCAAATATTAACTTTTTCTCTTTAAGAACAAACATATAATTTGAAACCATGCCTATACTAAAGAATAAATATACGCTGGATATTATGAACCGCATATCTACACTAAAAAAGTTTTGTACCAATACTGAAATTATGCCACAAAGCAACCCAACAATAATTATTTTATTGGTTTTTAACAACCTATTTATTACTTCATAAAAAAAGAATCCTATCATAGAGATAAACAATCCTATTCCTATTAACCCTGTTTCTGCAGCAAGTTGGATATATTCGTTATGTGCGTCGTTTATGATACACTGTTTCTGAGGCCAGATTTTACGTAATTGTTCTGAAGCAAAGTTCACAAATTCGGTATGAAACTTCCCTAAACCTACTCCAGTAAACGGTCTCGTACTCCACATCTTCAAAGTATCCCGCCAAATTAAAATATGTGCTTGTTGGCGTAACCAGATGTTTTTACTAAAAATTACAAAAAGTATAAATCCTACAATAACACCTATAAGATAAAACAATTTTCGTTTTGATTTTATCGTAAAATATATAAACACCAACATTGAGATACCAAAACCGATAAACGCAGCACGTGTTTTAGTATAATACAAAGTTACCAAAGCAAGAATTATTAATACCAACAAAAAAATTTTTATTATGTTTTTCTTTTTGACATAAGAAATCCATACTGCAACCATCACTGGTAAAAAATTTATGATATGGACAGCAAAAAATATTGGGTTACCAAACATGCTCATCACACGGTCCATTTTAGGTACTTGTATACGCCATATACCACCGCTATGTTGTAGTAATCCGTAAATCACCGCTAAACCACTGCCTATTATCCAACAAGGGTATAATTTTTCTACATATTCCTCGCCTATAATAGAAACAGAATATGCTACTGTAAAACTTAACATCCAACGTTTAAGTTCTACTGAAGCAAGACTTTTATCTAAAGAAAAAATGTATTGCAAAATTATGTATGAAACAAAAAACAAACTCGGAATATTAAAGTAAGCAGATCTATAATAAAATTTGTTCAATATAACAGTTCTTACCAAAACAATTAAAGTCACAATATATACTAACAACTCTATAATCAACAATTTCGGCCGTATAATTTGTACATCAGGTACCATCGGTACTACTAACAAAAAAATTGAGTATATCACAGTCAACAAAATTATTCCGAGGTCAGGTTTCCGTGGTAAATTTTGTAGTGAAGAATTATGCTGTTTCATAAAAAATTTATTTTACAAAATTTATTCATTTTTAATCAACTACTTGAATTTTGCTAACCAAAAGTTATATTTTTTAGTATAAATTACAATTCAAAAAAAATTATGTTTAAAAAATTCGTTTTCCAGTTATCTTTATTTTTTCTAATTTTAACCCATTGTTTAGCCAAACAACAAGTAATAAAACTCCCTCAGCCAATATATAAAAGCACAACCTCAGTAGAACAAGCAATTTATCGTAGGAAAAGTTGTCGCAGGTTCAAAAATGTAAAACTTACAAAATCGCAAATAAGCCAGCTGTTATGGTCCGTCGGTGGAACAAATATTGACGGAATCACTTCAGCAACACGAGTGTATCCTTCCGCAGGCGGAATTTATCCGTTAGAAATATATCTTTTATGTGGTGATGTAGCAGATTTACCTAAAGGAATTTATAAGTATGATTGGAAAAATCATGCTTTAACATTAATAACTGTGGGCGATTTACGAAGTCAACTTGCAAAAGTATGTTATTATCAAAATTTTATTTCCGAAGCACCAATAAGTATTATTTGGACAGCTGTTGTAGAAAAAACAACAGCACGTTATGGTACCCGAGGAAAAGAACGTTATATTTGTATTGACTTGGGACATTCTGCACAAAATCTATACCTGCAGTGTGAAACATTAGGTTTAGGAACTGTTGCAGTAGGCGCGTTTGACGATACTGAAGTTGCAAAACTGTTATCCCTACCACAAAATGAAGTACCACTATATATAATGCCCGTAGGATATCCTAAATGAAAAAATTTCTCGTACATTTGTACTATAAACCATTTTTTCTGTTATTGAGCAGTTTATTGTTTGCGATTAGTTCGTCATTTGGTTTACTTAAAGAAGCTTCTTGGTGGTATGTTTTAGATGAACAAAAAAAAATTCTCCAATGTGAACTTTGTCCACGTGAGTGTATTTTGAAACCTAACGATATAGGTTATTGTACTGTAAGACAAAATATTGACGGAAAACTTTATACTTTAACATACAACCATCCAGTATCTTTAGCTGTTGACCCTATAGAAAAAAAACCTGTGTTCCATATGTTGCCGGGTAGCAAAAGTTTTTCTTTAGCAACTGCAGGTTGTAATTTAAGATGTATTCATTGCCAAAACTGGGAAATATCACAACGTAACCCTAAAGAAATTAAATGTTATACCATCTCACCACAAGAAATTGTTAAAATGGCAAAAGAACAAAAAGCACAAAGTATATCTTACACTTACACAGAACCAGTAATTTTTTACGAATATATGTTAGACATTGCTAAGGAAGCAAAAAAAGCCCAACTTAGAAATGTTATGGTAACCTCAGGATATATTAATCTAAAACCATTAGAAGCACTTCTACCATATATAGACGTATTTCGTGTAGATTTAAAAGGTTTCTCAGAAGAGTTTTATAAAAAACTTGCAAAAGGGAAATTACAACCAGTACTTGAAGTACTTAAATTCTTACGTCAACATGGTGCTTTTATTGAAGTTGTAAACCTCGTTATTCCTACGATGAACGATGACCCTCAGGAAATAAAAAAAATGTGTCTGTGGATAAAAGAAAACTTAGGTGAGGAAACACCATTGTTTTTTTCGCGGTTCTATCCTATGTACAAACTTACTTCAATACCGCCAACACCTGTTGAAACTTTAGAAAAAGCACATAAAATTGCCACTTCAGTAGGATTAAAATTTGTCTATATTGGCAATGTTCCCGGCCATCCTGCAGAAAGTACTTACTGCCCTAAATGTAAAAAAGTTTTAATTCATAGAATAGGATATAACGTGTTACAAAATAACATTGTAAAAAACAGATGCAAATTTTGTGGTAGAAAAATTCCTGGTATCTGGGAATAAACATAAGAAAAAAATCTCTAAATTTTTATGAAAACCTTCTCAATTATACTATTATGTTTGACACTTTTTTTCTGTTGCCAGAAAAAAATTAATTATACAAAAATAAACAGTTTTGATGTTGACAAAGAAAAAAGAACCATAGTTTTTACTGCTATGTTCAATCCTGAATGTACACAACCATATTTTTTATTTTATTTCCACGGATATCCATGGATAAAAAATTTTTCTCTATTTATATCTACTTATAACTTACAAGATTTCCAAACAGCAGTTGCACTAATAGACTGGCAACTGTGGAATAAAATTTATACAGAAAAGTTTAGTCCTGAAATAAAAATTAAATATTTATCTGACGCAAAAGAAAATTGGGAAGAAATATCTAACATTGTAAAGTTAGAAAAGTTTGATACAAAACAAACAGTTTTCTGGGGTTCTTCCGCTTACGACAGTATCGTACTTTCACAAAATTACCAAACTTCAAAATGTCACAGTTGTAATTTACTTCCTTTAGAACAAGGGATGTTTTTGTTTGGACTAAATCATATAAAATACAAATTTGTTAAACCAATAAAATATAACCATTATTACACATTTCAACTGTGTTTCTTATAACCTATTTTGTTAAAACATACAAAATTGTTGCTATACAAATAAACGGTGCAAACGGTAAATATTTACCAAAAATTGGTTCTTTACGAACTACGGAACTTAATACAGCATATACACTGGCTATCAATGAAGATAAAAAAATTATTTTAAACACTCCAGTATAACCTAAATAAGTCCCTATACCACAAAAAAGTTTTATATCACCACCACCAAGCGAAGGTTTACGAAATATTCTACGACCTAAAAAATCAATTGTGTACCCTGTCAAAAAACCTACTATACCACCTATTAACGCGTTGGAAAACTTTATAAAAATTCTCTCCCCTAACAAACTGTTATCTAAAGAAAATACTACACCAAAAAAAATTGTATAATATGACAACACATCAGGTATCTGTTGGGTCTTAATATCTATAAAACTTATCACCAGTAATACAAATAATAGGTTAAAAAAAATTATAAGTTGTATTAATGGCCAAAACGAAAATATATGTTTTAAATATACGCCTACAGCAATCAACCCACAAAAAAGCTCTACTAATGGATATGTTATAGAAATTTTTTCGTTACAGACTCTACATCTTCCTTTTAACAGAATATAACTTATCAATGGGATATTGTCATACCATTTTATTGGCGAGAAACATCTTGGACAATATGAGAAAGGGAAAATTATAGATTGGTTCAACGGTATCCTGTAAATTAAAACGTTCGCAAAACTGCCAAATATTAAACCTATTATAAAGACTATTAGTATCTTTAGCACCCATAATATTATATTCATACAGTAATCTCTTGGAGAGACAAAAATCTAGAATGGCAGTTTTATATTACAATATTTATTCTTTACCTACGCAAGTTTCTTTGTAGGGACTACGTGGTTAATAAAAAAATAAAGACTTCCCGTGGAGAGCCATTATTTACGGCTCTCCACGGGTGAAAAAATGTCAACAATTCACAAAAAGTTTAGTAAGTACACCAGACTGTACCACCAGTATCTGTGTGGTAACAGTTCACTATTATATTCCCATACGACGGTGAACCATACTCAGAACCATACCCCCAAGCATTACCATCAGTGGCGCTTGGAAGAGTAGTAGATGAAGTTGGAACATCTTCGTATACATATACTGTATCTCCAGAACCACTATGTGCTGTAGGACATTTCACATGAGGAATCTTTTTAATGTAGTGTGGTACTAAAGTATCATGTAACACTGTACTTGCAGTACCGTTAGGAGAGTTGTCATCTTGGAATGTCCACACAGTTGCTGGATAGTAACCTTCAACATCGCTGTAGTAAATGTTCAAAGTAGACCTCATTGTTGACAGAGAACCTTTTGTAGCACCTTCGTTCGCTTTTTTGACTAAATCAGGTATTCGTGGTGCAACTACTACCGCAAGAATACCAAGAATTACTACTACTACCATCAATTCTATTAAAGTAAAACCTTTAGTTCTTCTCATTCCTTATTTCACCTCCTTTCAAAAGCATAGATTGGGGATATAAAATAATTCACCCCTGCTTTTGGTTTTTCAAATATAAACTAAATCTGTATCTATATGATTATATACTTCAAAATTTGCATTTTGTCAAGTAAATTTAAAAAATTTGTTTATTGTGAGAAAAATCGTATTTAAAAATTATCAATTCTATCTTGTTCACCACTTGATTTTTGTTAAAAAAATTATTATATAAAACTATACAACAAACTTTATTATGTCCCCATAGCTCAATTGGTAGAGCAAGTGACTCTTAATCACTAGGTTGTCCGTTCAAGTCGGACTGGGGACAAAATTTACAAATCACTAACCACGAACTATTAATCCATCGGTGTAACAACAAAAATGTGAGGTGATAGGTGATAGGTGGTAGCAGGTGGGTGGTAGTGATGGTGTAGTTGATAGTCAATAGTCCACAGTCCACGGTAGAAAAGAAGTGAGAAAGTGAGAGAGTGAGAAAGTGAAAAAGAAATATTGTAGCGGCAAAGCGTCAGCTTTGCTTTCCCCTCTATCAAGAGGGGATTAAGGGGTGTGTTCCCCTCTATCAAGAGGGGACTAAGGGGTGTGTTTATAAACACCTCCCTTGATCCCTCCTTGATAGGAGGGAAATTAGGAGTAGTGTTGAAATTCTTGGAGTAGAGGCTTTAGCCTCGTCGTGAAGAAAAAATTATTTAACGAGCCTAAAGGCTCTATTCCAACGAACCTGAAGGCTCTACTCCGAATAATATGTAGTCGGCGCTTAAGCGCCGACTACATATTATTGAAGAAAAAAAATTGTGATTAAAACTTAAAACTTAACCCTGCATTTAACGCTGAACCAAAATCTGTCCCATATGGTGACCATGTAATATCTAACCTTACGAACTCTTTATATCCTAACCCTACACCTGCGGAAATTCCAGAACCTTCAATATCCAACCCTGTTTTATACCCTGCCCTTAGTGGTAATACAAACTCGTTAAATTTTACCTGATACTCTACACCTAACCCTACCAAAATATTGTTATCCGACGGAACTGTTATATCCAACGATGTCAAAAGATTATTTAAAGGAAGATAACTTGCCCCAAATTTAAAGTTGAGTGGCAGTTTGTAAGATTCAGAAACAAACTTTATTTCGCCGAACAAATGTTGTACTGCTACACCTAAATTCAACTTTTCTGTCAACCCTGCTTGAGCACCAAGGTCAACAGATAATGTGTTTGCAGAATCTTTATCTATTGTTTGAGTTATATATTTTATCCCTGTACCAACAGATATTTTCTCTGTAACATTTCGTGCATATCCTATCGTTACCAACATATCAGAAGCAGAAAATTTCCTTCCGGTAAAATTCCCGCTGTTATCCGTTTCTTCCATTTCACCTGCATTAAACATTTTCAACCCAACAGCAAAATTGCCTATCCGAGATACCGGAATGCCAATTGCAAAATAACCTAAGTTTGTCTCTACTAACCATTGTGTCCATGAAAATGTTAATTCTTTATTCTCAAGTTTAGATATTCCAGCAGGGTTCGTCAATACAGAGTTCACATCTGATAAACTTGTATATGCACCACCTAACGATACTACTCTTGGAGAGACATCTATTTTTGTAAACACAGCAGCCGTAGTACCTGTTTTATTATTGCTACAATACAATGTTACAGAAGTCAGTATTACTGTTGCAATTATTCTCCAACATACTTTTTTCATACTTGTTTTTCCTCCTCTGAATTAAGGTTTTTAATATTCAAAACTTAGCCCTACAAAAATGTTGTACGCGGTATAGTTGTATTTATAAACTTGTTCATACTTCATGTTAGAAGTTGTAGAAAGGTACGATTGTTGTATAAAACAACTAAGTTTTTCTACTATAGGAAAATTCAAATTCAAGGATACATACTGAGTTAACAAATTTATTTTGTCATTAATATATTCACCTGTAGATTCTTGTGCTATCCGACCTGAATACCAACGAGACGAAATACTGTAGTTTAGCATTAGGTTCATTGGCACTGTATTAAACCCAACCATTATCTGTGGAGAAACGTTCAGTTCAATGTAATCATAATAATCAGAAACAAATTTTGTTCTTTCAACATCGTAATGATTCTGGTTAGAATTGTTTGATACAAAATTTAAACCTACTGAACTATATACAGTAGTAGCTCCTACGGGAATTATCGGAACCGAACTGTTAAAGTTTAACTGAACCATATAATCGTTGCGTTTTGTTGCAGTATACTCCCCAATTTCGTTTATAACATACTGGTCTAAAAAAAGTTTATAAAGATTATAAATTCCTGTTTGTAATGTTACATTTCTTAGTTTTGTCTTATAATCTATACTAAATTCTGTCGCGGTAAAGTTCAAGATATCACTGCCAACAGAAGAAAGTTCACCACCGTACTTTTGTGAAGCTAAAGTTTTATAATTATAAAAATCTACAAAAAAAACTCCTGGTAAAATGTTTATCTGAGAAAACTCGCTAAATTTGTTCTCTAATTCCAAAGAGAGACTCGTTTTTGTGTAATCAAACAAACCTTTAGTCCATTCTTCGTCCTGCGTTTCTTTTATCAACTGTGAAGTGAACCCAAGTTTAGGTTTCAGTTTAAACCTTCCAGAAAGTTTTATTACAGGTTTGAAATATACTGTGTTTGTAACATATTGTTGGACTAACGTTCCTCCACCTACAAGTTCTTTAACATCTTTTACCCCACTGTATTCTAACGAATAAAACGGAATAAACGTAATTTTATCGTCTAACTTCACTGCTGGGATAACGTTAAGGTTAAGTTTACCACCAAACGCTGTAGATTCTTTCTGAAACACATAACTACCACCGGAAATGTTTGAAGTTAACAACAACGTCGTATGAACAGAACAAAATGTAGGTAATGCTAAAATAATTATCAGTCCATATAAAAAATAATTCTTATAAATCATACTTTTCCGCCCCTTTATTTCAACAAATTTATAACACCCGTTTTTATACATTTTTAAAATAACGAAATTCAACAACTCTACAAAATTCAAATTATGAATCAAAACAACATTTTTCTTATTTTTGTTGTATTATTCCTGAATCAAGGAAAATTTTAGGTTCTACTACTAAATCAATTTTTTTACTCGGATGTTCAAAACCTGAATATTCAAACACAAGTTCTTGGTTATAACTTAAAATTCCGTTTGAATAATACTCTTTCCAAGAAGGAACTTTGCCATTATCATCAATCCAATAATAAGTTTCTTTAGCAACAGAGTTATCTTTAAACACCACACTATACTGTTCTGCAGCAAAATTTTTCCCTAAAGGATAGGATATTTGTATTTGTATTCTCTCAGGTAACTTATCTATCATCTCGGTATTATTAATTTTAAACGATGTAAGTTGTTGGTTATATCTCCAAACACCGTTATTTTCCGTTATATCTCCTTTTAATTCCCATTCAACTTTGTCCACAGTATTGCTCATCCCTGTTTCACTTTTTGTAAGATAATATTCTGGTTGAGATTTACCTTCTTTCCAAGACAACCATCTCGTTGCTAAAGATAAATCTTGAGGTAATTCTTTATTAAAAGTAGCCACCCAGGTTAAATAATCAAATCTGTTTTCTCGTTCGTTTAACACTACAAGTTTGAACTGGTCAGGTTGCATATTTTTGCGTACGATATATTCTTCCACTCTTACCCTGTTACCCCATACATCTATTAAAGATTTACCTTGCTGGTATTCTGCAATCTTTTGTTCTACAGCAGCAGCACGTTGTACTTCTTCTTTTGTCATATCCATACGCACTTCAGCAATTAAGACTTCTTTAGTTTCCTCTTTTATAATATTTTTCGTCTCATTAAGATCTTGTTTGTCAAACTTTTTAATTTCTTTCAGAGGCAGGTCAGGCAAAATTTCAATTTTTTGTTGTGCGGTTAAATCTACAGTTTCGCCTAAAACTGTCCTTATATTTACCACACCGGTATAAACTTTTACTTCTGAAGACAGGTCTTCTTTTACTAATACTGAAAAATCTGTCCCACGAACAGATACTACAGCTGTAGGTGTTACAGTTTCAAACTTAGCGCCAAGCTGAAGTTTGCTAACTTTAAACCTTGCTTTACCAGATTTTTGTTGGATTACTTTTTGTGTATCTGTAAGTTTAGATAACACAATTTCTGTATTCTCAGATATAATTATTTTACTACCGTCGTATAGAAGAATTACAACCTTAGATTTTTGGTACGTTTTTATCCACCAAGATTCGTCTAAAACCATCCCAGGATAACATTTCTCCCAAACAGACATCTCTTGTTGTTTTGCAAAAACTTTACCTACGGATTCTACAACAACAGCGGTCGCACAAAAAGATATTGTGTTAAAAAGTAAAAGTATTATCACGATTACTCCTTTTTTCATAAGTTCTTTTAAAACCTCCATTTTATAAACCTCCCCGGAAGAGGTAAAAAATTTAATTTCTTCTTAATCTCTTCCGGGGGTGGAGATTTTTTTGGTTTATCTAATCACGGCAAACTTTCGCAATTTTTTGTATTCACCTACTTTAATATACAATATATACACGCCAGAAGCAAGTTTCTCACCTTTATCGTTTGTAAGTTCTATGTCTTTAATATCGTTTATATACCCAGCATCAAGTTGTTGTTCAATACTGCGGACAAGTTCGCCTGCAATGTTGTAGAATTTAATTTCAGCTTTAACTTTACCACTACCAGGTAGGTTTACTCTGACATTGAACTTATCCACATTTTTTATCGGGTTGGGATAAACGTACGCGTTAAACTCGCCACTGTAAGGTTGTAAAGTTGAAACTACCACTTTAAATATAGCGAACTTTGACAGATGATTCACTTCAGCAATAGCTAAGTATTTATCAAAATCAATTACCAAAGGAACATCTTCAATTTCCCATTTCTTAGTAGACTCGTTATAGTAACAGAGTTTATAAAGGTCAACTTCTTGAGGTTTGACTGCAGAAGAAGAAATTGCAATCGTAAGTTTAACTTTGTTGCCTTTAGCCAAAGTAGCCAAAGGACCATTGATAAGTTTTATCTCCATATCGTATATAGCGCTAATTGGTTCACCGGGATATGACGATGGTGAAGGTAACGGGGTAGAAAACATCTTCGGTGACATTTTAGGTGCTGCCTGGATAGTTTCTGTTGTATATTTTGTTATCACAATTTTTGTTTCCGAGGATACATCTATACCTTCAAACTCGGTCCCCGGAAGTACTTCAAGAGCAGAATCGTCGTTCTCACCTACAGTAACATAACCACCTACTAACGGTGTTATGACTTTTTCTGCTTTAGCGTCTTCACCGAGATAGAACCTGTATGTTTCTTCACCTTTCACATCATAATAGTTCACTGCGGAAAATTTTAGTTCAAAATATCCTGTAGTACTTTCAATTAATGCCGGTATATACCCTACTACAAATTGATTCTTTGCATCGGTTATACCTAATGGTATAAATTTACCCAAAGCTGTAACAGTTGAAACTATCTCTTCTACAACTTCTGCTTTCACAGGCTGGCTGATAAATCCTAATATAATATAAATGTCAAATGTATCCGGAAGTTCTGCAAGGTCTACATTTTTACGCTTTATCAGTTGAGCAATCATAAGATGTTTAGCCCAGGTATCTTGTGGCATGGTTGTTAATATAGTCAAATCTTGGCTCTCAAAGAAAGTGAGCCAGTTTGAGATGTACTCCTTTATAATATCCTTAAACTTGTAAGATTTAACTTCAAAATACGGTCTCGGTCTACGATAGACAATGTCTCTAACAGTATCTGTAGAAACTATCACTACAGGCTGAGGGTCTGTAACTATATACACACCACCTTCAGGAACTATTGTTAAATAGTATGTTCCGCCTTGTTTTAACCCGTCAATTACATATCGTTCAACTTCAAGTGTGACAGGGTTGTATTCCACATATCCTATTATCATATCAGCGAATTTTTTATCAGAAGCGACTACTGCTATTGCAAGGTTCCTCGGTATTTTTTCGCCTTTCGGTGTACGTATTGTCCCTGAAATTCTTACTCCTTTTTCAAGAGTAACAACACCAACATCGTTCTGCCCAGATTTTACTTCTACATCAACAACTGCAGGTCTATACCCACGACTGAAAACTTTAAGTTTATACTTTCCTGAAGTTATTCCTTTTATCTCAAACCTTCCGTCAGGGCGGGTTAGAACTTTCGCTCCTTTCAACGGGTCACCACTTGTAACATCTTTTTCTGACTGTAACAAAACTACTGCGCTTTGTAGGTCTTTTATATCTATCCCTGGAACTTCAAACGGTAGCATAAGTACACCACCATCTTGTGTTTTAACCTGTCCTGTAAGTTCAGCATCTGCTATCACAAGCTGGATAACAATATTTCTTCTATACTGTTCCTGTTGGACATTGATATAACTTTTAATACCTTCTGCATATTCCTCATATCTTTTCACTTTTTTTGCCAGTTCCGGACTAACCCTAGCCGCTTCTTCACTATAAGGATTTGCAATTATCTCCCAGTATTTTATGGAAGGATTTACTCCACGGAACCTAAACTTACCCTCTTGGTCTGTCACAGTATAAATCTCCATACCGGAACGTAATTGAATATCCTGAGGATATATTCCTACAGTGACACCTTTCAACGGAGTTCCTTGTGGTGATAACACTTGACCTGTGACTTCTACACCTTGTTTCAATACTATATTACCCAAATCAATATCTACTTGTGCATCAGGTACTGAAATACCTGCTTTTATCGTAGTTACATAGTTGGTATTACTATCTTTTCTGTTTGATATCTTGATTACATAATTTCCTTTAGGCAGGTTGGTAAATCTAACCCGTCCGGAATTAAACACATCAGTAGAAATTCTTATTCCTTCCATTTCAGTACTTCTATACGAACCTTCAACAAACGGTACCGCTACACATTCTGCTACTATACCGGAAACTACGCCAGAACCTGTCTCGTCAACAATTCTGAAAACAATATTCGCTCCTTTCTGAAGTTGTATAGGAGAAAGTGTAATGGATTCACCTGCTACATTTATCTCTTTTGAATAAACTTTATAATTTGTTGACCAGATAACAAGTAAGTATCTCCCCGGTGGCACTCTGCTGAATTTAAACAATTGAGTAGTTTGATATTTCGTAGTAGAATCAAACAATATGTCGTATTCAGCATATGTTTTTTGTGAATTCAAATCTTTTAAGTATGCCTTTATAATTTCTTCTTTCCCTATGGAAGATGGGTCACGAGTAACACTGCCTAATATCTCTACACCTTCGGAAACTATAAATGTCACAGTTGACACTCTGTTCGGTAGCACTATAACAGTTGCCTGATACGGGTAAACTGCAATATCTGAAACATATTCTCTATGAAGTTCATACTCGTCTTTTGGACTCCATCTCAGGAAAGGACGGCTGCCTACCATTGGGAATATGTTAACCAATCCTTCTTCCGCAGAATTGAACTTGAACACTACAGTAGTAGAATCCTGTTTTATTATCGTCTCATCAATACCTATAGAAAGTTCTTCAGGTAACATATCAAAATGTGGGTCATCTTGTTTGATATAATCATAAAGTGAACCTAACCATTTTGGTTGAACACGGATAAACCCGTAAGGACCTTCAGGATCAACCTGGCCTGTTTTTATCCAGTCCAGATATGTGGTAACCCCTGCATAAATAGTGTCTATCAACTCAGGTGTTGCTTTAACTTCTACTCTTATTTCTCCTGCAGGTTTGAGTTCTATTTCACCTAAATCTACAGTAGAACCGTGGACTGAATAAAATGTTTTACCGAACATACCTACATTACCTGTCCCTATGCCAAAATAGTCATTAGGTGATAAAGTAAACGGTTTTGTTGAATACTCGCAACCCCATATCAAACCCATCCCTGAAGGTAAACCTGTAAACATAAACTCGCCTGATGGATTCACTACAGCAATACCACCGCCCGATTTACCAAACATAACCAATTGTAATTGTACTTTGCTGAAATCAACCTTGCCTGTAGTATCTTTAAGTTTTCCTTTAACCACGCCTGTAGGAAGAACTATGTTTATCACTTCTGGAAGTTGTGTTATTTTGTCAACAGTAGAAGTTTTTACTTCAAAATCTTGCGGGGTAACTTCAAGAGCAACGTCTATCTGCGGATAAATATGTATCCTGTAAGTTACCCCTTGGTCTAACCCTAAAATGTTAAATTCTGCTTCTTGCGAACCTGATATCACATCAGAAGAAATAAATATATGGTGGTATGTTTTTGTAAAATTGCGTAATGAAGTGAGTTCTATCCCTACACCCATACCTAACCTTCCACTAACATCTTGACGTAACTCATCTTTAACTCTGGCATACACTTCTCCACTGCCTTTTATCTTTCCTACAATTCTTGCCCCGGGTTCTAATACAAACGGTACATCCAAAACCTTGGTTACTCCGCCAACCCAAACTTCTACCTGTTTCCTTACAAGGTTCGGGACATCTATACCTACATAATAAGAGGTGTTTGGAACAATACTGTCTATAATAAATGTCTTTGACGAACCTGGGGTTACTTCATACCCACTAAACGAAACAAAAGTGCCTGAATGATATTTCCCATCTTTAGAATTAGCCCATACATTTATACCGAAACCATACTGTATCAAGGAATATAGATTTTCGTCAATTGTGCTGGGCAGTTTCACTACACCTTTTATTTCTACTGCTTTTGTTAATTCAAGATTAACATTTTTAGGTTGTGTTGATATATCTACTATAACTTCTTTTGCAACATATCTTGGTGCTTTTGCAACCAACCTGTATTTAGAGTTGGGAGAAAGGTATAAAGTATAAGCTGCCGAAGTGATTGAAACACTTTGGGTTGCTTCAGGTAAATGTATTATAACATTCTTCATACTCCATCCGGGACCGGTTAAATTCTGTGCTTCAATTGTGCAGTATAAATCGTAAATTATATTCCCGTACGAATCGCGGACATCCCCTCTTTTTGGCGGGTCGGGTAATATTATGTTTCCCGTAATTTCTACTCCTTTCTCCAACACAATATTTAATTGTTGTCCTACCTGAACATTATCCAAAGTTTTCTGAACATATCCATCTTTTACTATTTCCATATGATAATTAGTTCCTTCTATCAACCCGGGAACTTCAAAATTACCGTCTTTGTCTGTATAACCTTCTGACCAGCCAGAGATACTGGTTACGGAAACTTTCGCACCTTCAATAGGATTACCCTTATTGTCTTTTACAACTCCTGTAATGGAAGGTGTTCTTACACTAATCTGTCCTTCAACAGAAGTAATAAATTCACCGGTTATATCATAAACTTGTAGTTGGACATCAAACGTACCGTTTTTACAAAGTTGTCCTACTTCGTTCCTACCATTAAATAGGAAAGATACTTCTTTATATACATAACCATTGCCTGAATTTAAATCCGTTCCAGATATATACCAGGAAACAACTGTGTCAGAAGAAGAAACTATTCTTTTGTAATCCTCGTATGTTAACGGTCCTTCAAGTTTTGAATAATCAGGGTTTCTCCAGTCAACATAGTAGTTTGGATCTTTTTTCTTCCAGATTCTATTTTGATTATCCCAGACAAAAATGCTTGTGTCTTGCGGGTCAAAAATACCGTTTTTGTTTGAATCAACAACAAATTTTACTACTGCAGATATTTCCAAAGACGGTGTTGGAGTAAGTACTTTATACGTAAACTTTACCTCTGCTTGGTCATCTATACCATCGTTATTAGGAGTAATGGTTGACGGTGTTATAGTAAAGTTTTCAATTGTAACATTCGGTCTTTCATATAAATATAAGTCGGGATAAATGTAAACCGTTTGATTAGCTTGGTAACCATAAAATGTTGTTTCAATCTCATTTTTCCTATACCCTTGTGTTCTTGCAACTATACGGTATGCGTATCGTGCTTGGTCTGAGATTGCTACATTAACATTAGGAAATTCAAAATTATACAACTCATACCCGGAACCTGAGAAAGTGGAAGAAGAAGTAGTTGTAGCAATAACTCTATCATTATATATATTGTAATCATTAAACCCGCCGGTATCTATTAACTCCACCGTAGCACCACCAAGGGGACTACCAGTTGAGTCTACAACTTTACCACGGAGTGTGATTGTTATTGTAGATACTTGAAGAACATCGTTGAGGGTGATATCTTTAATTACCCTGCCACCTAAGAATACTGGGATTAACCCTGAAGAGGGTTCTTGAGTGTCTGCAATATTATTATTATTTAAGTCCATAAATGCAAGAATATAGTAAATTCCTTGAGGAATGTCTAAAATAGTATAATATGCACTTGGCGGTGTAAAGTACACCTGTGTCCCTGCTACAGGATTGCCTGCGGAATCTAATATTTTCACCCAGACAATACCTGATAATGCCCCATCATACTGTATTGTGCCGGATATCCCAGCACGAGCTAATGTAAAATCAAAATTTCGAACCCAGTTACCTCCTGAAATAGTTATGGGTCCATTAATAGCGAACGGGTCATGGGTGTCCGGGTCACCATCATCTAAAACTGCAACAACATAATAATCAGTTGCATCAGGTAAAAAATTAAGTTCGTAGGCAACTGGGAAAGTAGGATTTTGTATCCCTTTGTAATCAATCGGCGTGCCAATCCAGTCACCTTCTTTACGTCCAACTGCTATGTGTAATATAGGATTTTGTGGCATTGTGCCAGTGTAATAAATTGTACCTGAAATTTTCCCTTGAGGCAGGTCGTAAACTTGGAAGTTTTTACCTGTAGGATTTTGTCCTGGATAAAGATAAACTCCATCTACAAGTTCGCCCAACGGATCGCCATATATAGGGTTTATCCCGGCTTGTGGGTTCTGCAGGTATTCTTCAACATACGGCGGGTTAAAATCTCGTACTGCGTAAATATAAAACTGTCGTGGCAGTAACATTGGATTGATAACCAATGTGTATTGAAACGATATTGAGTTACCTTTTGCAGTATAAGACGACAATGCTACAGGGTCAGACCCTTCTTGTCCCAAGGGTGCGGTAGATGCCCATACCCAGAAAGTTCCTGTAGAAGTAACACCTGTATACGAGATTGTCCCTGAAATTGTTTCACCTATCACAGGCAGGATAATAAAACTGTTTATCCCTGCAATTGTTAATAACATTATGATACTTTTTATCACTTTTTTCATTCTTTTACCCTCCCCTTTTGTGAAGTTCTGTATAAAATTTTGTAACCAGTAATTGGTAATCAGTAAAAGGTGACTGTCACCATTTTTCCTCTTCGATCTCCGGAGTAGAGCCTTCAGGCTCGTTGGAATAGAGCCTTCAGGCTCGTTTGGAATAGAGCCTTTTAGGCTCGTTAGGAATAGAGCCTTTAGGCTCGTTAAATTATAATTTTTTCTCCACGAGGCTAAAGCCTCTACTCCAAGAATTTCAAAACTACTCCTAATTTCCCTCCTATCAAGGAGGGATTAAGGGAGGTGTTTATTACTACTACTCTCTCACTTCTTTTTCTGTGGACCGTGGACCGTTGACTATCAACTGAACACTCC
>CALJEJ010000076.1 GCA_938074745.1 uncultured Endomicrobiia bacterium | reverse complement strand
TTCACGAACTTTCTATACTTTTTCAACTTTAATAGTTCAAATTTCGTGTAGTGAATGGTATACTTCGTATGTGTCATATCCATAATTTTCGCCCGGGTATGCTTTCAGTTGTCAGTAAAAATATTCTTTTTTTATAATGATAAGAAAAAACTTCTGTAACTTAGAAGGATTATTTTATGAATTAGACCCCATTTTTTTAACGATAAAATTTTCTAAAATCAAAGTATCCATTTCACTTTTATAAAATGTTTTGATTGCATCTTCTGGAGAATTTACTATTGGTTCTCCTTTTAAGTTAAATGAAGTATTCAAAATTACAGGTACACCTGTCGCTTCTTCAAATTTTTTTATTAAATTATAATATTTTGGATTTGTATCTTTTGACACAGTTTGAATTCTGCCTGTTCCATCAACATGTGTTACAGCAGGGATTATCTCCCTTTTATTTTCTTTTACATCAACAACATAAAGCATAAATCTTAAAGGATAATGTTTTTGTGGCTGTTTAATATCAAAATACTCTTCTGTTTTTTCTAAAAGTACCGAAGGTGCAAAAGGTCTATACGGTTCTCTAAATTTTATTTTTGTATTTACAATATCTTTCATATCTTGCCGTCTTGGGTCTGCAAGAATACTTCTGTTACCCAGCGCTCTCGGTCCCCATTCAAACCTTCCTTGAAACCAACCTACAACTTCACCTTTTGAAATTTCATCAACCACAATATCAGTTAGTTTTTCATCTTTTTCATATGTATATTTTATGTTATTTTCTTCAAGATATTTTTTTATCTCAGATTCATTATATTGTTCACCCCAATATACATGCTCCATAACAAACCTTCTCGGATTGTTGGAAAGTTTATTATAAACATAAAAAGCACACCCGAGTGCACCGCCAGCATCAGTCGCCGCTGGTTGGATATATATTTCCTTAAAAGGTGTATTCTTGAAAATTTTATAATTTGCAACACTGTTTAATGCAACTCCACCGGCTAAACAAAGTCGGTCTATCCCTGTCTCTTTATAAGCAGCATTTGCAAGATTTATCATAGCTTCTTCAAGAACTGCCTGAACCGAAGCTGCTATATCAGCATAATACTCATTTTCTTTACATAGTTGTTCATAGTTAGATGGTTTTTTCCCAAAATATGAAGGATACGGTGTTGAAGAAGTAAAAAATTTAGAGTTGGGTTCCCTCGGTTTGCCAAAAAGTTCTTCAAATTTTTTATTATAAGTTCTCGTTGTTGAATAATGAAACTCAAAATAATCCATATTCAATTCAAAACTTCCGTCAGAATACAATTTTATAAGTTTTTTCACTTTTTCCACATATTTTGGTTTTCCATACGGAGCCATACCCATAACTTTATATTCACCATCGTTAATTTCAAACCCAAGAAAGGCTGTAAATGCAGAATATAACAAACCAAGCGAATGTGGAAAATAAATCTCTTTCAAAATTTTTATTTCGTTGTTTTTACCAATACCAATAGAAGTAGTTATACCATCACCAATTCCATCTATAGTAATAATAGTTGATTCATTAAATGGTGAAGAATAGTATGAACTTGCAGCGTGTGAAATATGATGTTCTAAAAAAAATATTTTTTTTTCATCAATTTTTAGAGTTGTTTTTATATGGTTTGTAATTAAAGATTTATTGTGAAGCCCATTTACAGCAACACAGTCAATATCTTTAGATTTTATTTTTCTATATTTTAGACAAAAATTTATTGCATTTTCCGGAAAACCGAAATCGTGTTTTTTCCTTGTAAATCTTTCTTCTTCTGCTGCAGCAATAAGGTTACCGTTATCAATTAGAACCGCAGCAGAATCATGATAATAACACGAAATCCCAAGTATCAACATTTTAGTATTGGTGACTATTCTTTATCTTTTATGGCTAAGAAATTATATTTCCAGTTAGAATTAAATATTAGAAGTTCCTTTGTTAAAGAGTTTAAATATCAACACAAACAAAATCAATCTTACATTAAAATTTTCCATTCTAATTCCGAGCCTGCTATATCTCATATTTTAAATCATTCATCTTTATTTTTATAACATCACATAACATTCTAAATCCATCCACAAGAAGGTTTATTTTTGAATCTTTACAATGGCTCCATACTACAGGTAACTCTAAAATTTTATATCTGTATTTCTTGGCTATAAACAAAACCTCAACATCAAAAGAAAATCCATATATAGTAGTTTTACTAAAAACAAACTTTGCTACATCTGATTTGAACAATTTCGCTCCACATTGAGTATCATTATAAGGCAAACCTAAGATTAATTTTAAAAATTTGTTAAACAATTTCCCTGCTAATTCTCTATAAAAAGGTTGATGGAGTAAAATCTTGCTATTTTTAACAGCACGAGAACCTATCACTATGTCGTATTCTTTTATATATTTTAAAAACTTTTCAATTTCTTCTATTGGAGTAGATAAATCAGCATCGGTAAAATATATATATTCACCATTACTAACCATTATCCCTTGCTTTACTGCAAAACCTTTCCCTTTGTTTTTATCGTTATTTATTATAGTTATTCTCACATTACCTGAATACTTCTCTTTTATCTGCTGCAATTTTATTTTAGTATTATCTATACTTCCATCATTTATTACGATAATTTCATATTCAATTTTTGTTTTTCTAAAATATTCTATAATTTTTTTCAAAGTATCTGTAATTCTATGCGCTTCATTATATGCCGGAATTACTATAGATAGGGTCATACTTTATTAATGTTCATATATTCTTATTATAGGTCCGGGATGAAGCTTGGTTTTCGGTAAAAATTCTTTTACGAGTTTAGAAGTTTTTGCAACTTCTTGGTAAAAATTTTTTGTTGATTCTGTATAAGAAAAACTGTTAAGGACAATATATTTTATCCCTAATTGTTTTAGATATTCTATTCCTTTTGATACATCAACCAATTCACGAACTTTCTGTGCTTCTTCAACTTGGTGTTTAATAGTACTAATTTCGTGTACTGGATGGTACACTTCGTATATCTCATATCCATAATTTTCGCCAGGATGTGCTTTCAGTTGCCAGTAAAAATATTCTTTTTTATAATGATTAAGTTCAACTGCTTTTTTATACAACCTTTCAATTTGTTGTTTTGTCATCTTAAGTGGTGGCGAGTTCGGGTACCTGTCTATTAAAATTTTTTCTCCTTGTGGTATATTTTTTTCAATCCATTCAAGTGCAACAGTCCTCGTATCTTTTAAAGAAAATTTAATATCAACAAAAATTGATTCTATTAAGGATATTACAATAACTAAACCAAAAAAAATTTTTGTTATTAAACTTTTATCAAAAAATTTATCCACTACTTGTCCACCAGCAATTGCATAAAACGGGAACGCTGTAAACAAAAATCCCCATGCAGGAAAATAATGTGTTATATTTACTAAAGAATAAATTAAAAATATACATACTACTATCAAATCTTGAAGTTTTCGTTTTATACCACAATAAACAACTCCTAAAAAACATAAAATTCCAACAAAAGCTGTAGAATTGCCCATAAATATCCAATCAAGAAAAGTTTTGTAAACACCATAAAAAATATCTCTTTTTAACCCTTCTTGTGGACCTAAAAATATACCTTTCATTTCAACAAAAAAAGTCTTGTAATCTAAAACACTATAAGGAGTGCCTAGAATAAAAAATAAAACAATTAGTGCCAAACCTAAAATAAAATTTACAAATTTCTTTTTATTCCCTGAAAAATAAACTAACGGCAGCAAAACTCCCGAAGGTAAACTTAAATATTTACAAGAAGTTGCTAAACCTAAAATCCCGCACGAGATATAAAAAAATTTTATGTTTTGTGTTAGATAATATTTATAAAGAAAAACACAATATATACACACCAACAGGTTTGAAAACATTTCAGGTTTAATAAAGTGAGAATACATCACCCATATTGGTAAAACACTAACTATTAACGCAGAAAAAATACCTACACGTTTGTTATACAAAAGTTTACCTAAAACATAGGTTAAAATAATTAAAAATGTTCCCCATATAGCAGAAAAAGTCCTACCGACAACATACACAACAGTAGGATCAATAAAAAATTTTAAAGCAAAATTTTCAGCCGAAGTATAAAACCCAAAAATTTTACCAAATAAAAATAACATACTAAAAACAAGTAACATTAAATATAAATACAAACTTGGGTATTCAAAAAATTTAGGATTTAAACTTTTTTGTGCAGCCATTTTTAATGCATAGTTTACAGTTTTATACTCTTCGGTTTGATAAAGATAAGGCAACTGCCAATTTATAGCATAAATTCTTAAAAAAAATCCTAATAAAACAATTAAAATAAGAAAAAAATATTCTTTCAAAAACTTTTTCATTTGGAATTAGATTTTTAAAACATAACAATTTTTAGTTATAGAAACAACACATACTTAAGAGTATTTTTATTACAAACAAAAATTTTACTTATTTATCATGCCATGCAAATTTAACAATTATAATTGAAAGATTTTTGGAGTTCATTATTTATAAAACACAAAGTGCCAGTCAAATTTTTTTCCACCAAATAATAAATCCGCTCTATCCTATAATATAACTAACAAAAGGATGTTTAAATTTATTTTGAAAGAAGGAACCGTTTCAAAGAAGATAAATTATCGTACGCCTATTTTTTTCTCCTCAATACATCTTTAAACTACAGATTATAAACTTTTTGGTATACAACAATTTTGGGGTTTGGGATTAACCAGTCGCCCGGGGGATAATTTTTGTCAAATCTAAACCACAGAAATTTTGCTTGTTTATCAAACTCTGCAAGTTTTTTAAATTTTCCACTAAAAAAAATTTCGTCTAAAACTTTTTTATGTTCAGGGAAAAACTTTTGTAACTTAGGATGTAAAGCCCATCTATATTCGTACTCTGTTAAAACAACATACTCTGTCTCTTTTAACAAATTTTTTAATCCTAAAACACCGTCCTGAACTGAAGAATGAACCGGCTCTGAACCCATCAAAATTTTATACGGTGGGTTATATTGACGTAAAACAGGCGGTGTCCAAAAATAACTTCTTGCAATGGCAACTTTTGAACCTTTCGGTATATTTTTCAAAATCCATTCTGAACATTCTTCACGAACATTCTTGCCGGTATATAACTTCCAGTAAGAAATTGTATAAACAAAAGTGTACCCAAAAATAACCATAAATAACCCAGTAGACAAAATACCTTTTAATCCCCATTTACTAAAAGAAGAAAATAAAGGGATGTCAAAAAGAAGTTCAATACCTCTAACTACATAAATTACTACGAACGGCATCACGGGAAAAGTATACCATACTGCCTGATTTTTTGTAGAAGAAATTACAAAAAGTACAATCAATCCTGAGATTAAAAAAAATATGTCAAATTTATTTTTTTCTTTCACTACATTATAAATTATTAAAATAATTCCTAATATTGAAGTATAAACCATTACTTTCCCTAATCCGTAGGGAAGATAATATCTAAAATAGCTTAGTGGACCACTACCAAACAACACAAATTGTCCCAAATCCATAGGTTGTTTCGCTAAACCAAAGTTTTTTAATAGATATGACAAAAAACTTTCAGAACTAAAGTTAAAGTCTATCACCACATAAGGAGAACTTATAATAAAACCTAACAAACAAAAAAATGGTATTGAGTATAACCGAAAATCAAACAGTTTTTCTTTAATTTGCAATTTTTTATCGTCATTGCTCAAAAAATGTGCTAAAATTACAGCTATCCCATAAACTGCACCACTTAATTTTGTCCCGGTAGCAAATCCTACACAGATACAGGCTAAAATATAGTATTTTGTCTTTTTTGTCTTCATTATTTTTACTGAAAAATACATTGCTAACAATCCAAAAAATAACATCATTATATCAGGCCGAACATATATTGAATTAAAAACATGTGCCGGAGTAATTGCTAATAACCCAGCAGCAATAATACCTGTAAATTCATTATAAGATAATCTTAGAATCAAAAACAATACTAATGTTGAACTTACACCTAATAAAACCATCAATATCCGTGCTACAAGATATAATTTATCAGATTCAGTAAGATTATTAATATAAAATTCACGATTGCCTACTTTTATACATCCTAAAACTTTTGCAATACCTAAACTTAAAGCAACAGGATATAAATGAAACCCACCCCAAAAAAAACCGTCATAAGGATGAAAATATAATTTTTTAGGTTGCCATTTTTCTATAGAGTAAAAAGTAATTGCTTCATCAGGGTTGTAAGTTGTTAAAGCTAAATTTTTTGATGGAAGCCCAAAATTTATTAATGATAATCTAATTATAAAAGCAAAAATTAAAATGGTAAATAAAACCAAACATTTTCTTTTCATAATTTTTTAACAATTGCAAAAATGGGCTCCAATAAAACAAGGAATGATTTTTTTATATATTTGGTAATACAGACTAGTCCTCATCATTAAAAATTTTTAAGGTTTATATGAATTATGCGAATTTTAATTAATCCTATAAACGAAGAAATGGTATCTCTAAATAAATTAACTTTTGTTGAAGGATCGTTCTTCCAAGATATAGGAACTTCTTTTATTTTGTAGCCTAACTTTTTTGCCAGAAAAAGTATTTCAGCATCAAAACTCCAATCCATAATTTTCTGTTGACTAAATATTTCATTCTTTGCTTTGAAAGAAAAACATTTAAACCCACAGGTAAAATCTGAAAAATTTGTTCTCAAGATTAAATTTGCTATCCACGTAAATACTTGACCCATAAATTCTCTATAAAATGGTTGATGAACAACAATTTTTGAACCAGGAATTCTTCTTGAACCTATAATAACATCTATCCCTTCTTCCATATATGGAAGAAACTTTTCTAATTCAGTAATGTCAGTAGAAAAATCAGCATCCATAAAAAGTGTATAATCACCTGTTGCATTTTTCATACCTAAGTTTACAGCGTAACCTTTACCTAAATGTTTGTTTTCTGTGACAAATTTTATGTTATCCCTTCCAGCATCATTAATGAAATTTTCTACTATTTGTTTTGTATTATCTGTACTTCCATCATCTGCTACTATAATTTCATATTCTATATTTTTTGATTTTAAAAATTCTTCTGTTTTTTTTAAGGTTCTTTCTATACAATCTTCTTCATTATACACTGGAATAACTATAGACAGTTTCATTTCTTGTTTTTATAAAAATTTTTTATTTCGTTTACTATATATTCAATCTCATCTTTTTTTAATTCGGGATACATTGGTAAGGAAATAACTTCTTTTGCAAGTTTTTCACTAACAGGAAAATCACCTTTTTTATATCCTAAAAAACTGAACGCTTTTTGTAAATGCAACGGTATTGGATAATGTATCCCTGTTGAAATACCTTTTTTTGCAAGATATTCTCTAAGTTTGTCTCTTTTTTCAACTTTTACAACAAACATATGGTAGACAGGTTCAACATCATTTTTAATATCAAGCGGTTTAACAGGTAACTCTTCAAGAAGTTTTATATATTGTTTTGCAACCTCTCTTCTTTTTTTGTTCCGTTCATCTAAATATTTAAGTTTTACTCTTAAAATTGCTGCTTGTAAAGTATCAAGCCGTTTGTTGTATCCTATTGATTGATGTTCATATTTCCCAGTTCTACCATAATCGCGCATAAGTTTAATTTTATCTGCTATGTTTTTATCATTTGTTGTAATTATTCCACCATCGCCATAACAACCTAAATTTTTTGCTGGATAAAAACTAAAACATCCACAAATTCCTACACTGCCAGTTCTATACCATTTTCCATCTGAAAGTTTAAATTTTGCACCGTGTGCCTGTGCTGCATCTTCTATTATTATCAAATTATACTTTTCTGCAATTTTTAAAATTGACTTCATATCCACTGGCTGACCAAAAAGATGTACCGGAATTATTGCTTTCACATTTTTATTTTTTTTCACTACAGATTCAATCTGGTTAACATCAATATTCCCAGTATTTTCTTCCACATCTACAAAAACTGGTTTTGCTCCTAAATAACAAACACTTGCCGCAGTTGCATAAAAAGTAAACACAGGAACTATAACTTTATCTCCTTCTTTAATTCCCACTGCACGAAGGGCAAGTTCTAAAGCACCAGTCCCAGAGTCAACTCCTAAAGCATATTTTACTCCACAATATTTTGCAAACTCTTCTTCAAACAATGTAAGATCTTTACCAAATATAAAATCGCACCTTTTAAAAAGATTATCTAACATTAGATTTAATTCTTTTTTAATAGTTTTGTATTCTTTTTCTAAATCTACGAGTTGTATATTCATATTTTTAAACCTCTTTTCTACTTTATTTAAATTGTTGTTGGGTTATAAATAAACTTTTTAAACTATATGAAGCCAAAATTATTATATAAGGTTCAATCGGAATTCTGTATCTTATTTGTGACCAAAAAATACTATATATTAAACAAAAACATATTATTGGCAAAAGAATTATAAATGACTCATGGGAAAAAGTTTTTCTGAAGAACATATACAACCCTATAATAAATAAAACAAAAATTGGCACATAAATTAATCCTACAATAAACATAAATTTTTCATTAACTCCATATATTCTACCTTTATGAGGCAAAAACCGCCAAAATTTTAAAAATTTCTTAATTGCTAAAATAAAAAATTTTTCTGGATGTGTAATGTAATAATTAATAGCTTTCTTGTAGAAAAACTTGTCTCTTTCAACTTCATTTTTAATACTAACTCCTATTATATAATCATCTGTTCTTTCAAAAAAATCTCTTTCTTCAGGCAATCCACGAATTTCAAAAGGTATTATATCTGTTCCATCCCAAAATGTTTTTCCACCATTTGTAGAACCTAAAACTAAACTACCAAAAATTTTATAATTGCGATAAACCCAAAATGAATATAAAAACAAAAAAGATATTAAAATAAAAAATATTTTTTTAAAAGAAAATCCAATCGCCAAAAGATAGATAAGTATAACTAAAAATATAAATATTCCTATACTATTAGTTAATGCTGTCAAAGCACACAAAATACCTAAAATGATCTGTTTTATAAAAAATTGAGTTTTATTTCTTATATTTTTTATTAATAAAAAAATTGACAGAAGTAACAGAAAAGTGAACACTGTTTCTCTTAAAACCGCAGCGGTATAATAAATAAAATTTGGCCAAAAAGAAGCAATAGCAGTTGAAATTAATCCCGTGATTTTATCAAACAAATTTTTTGCTATGAAATAAATTAGAGAGATACTTAAAACATTTATTAAAACTTGTATTAATCTAACTGAATTTAAATTTTTTCCGATAAATTTATATACAAAATATAAAAATAAAGGGTATAAAGGTTCCCTATGAGCAGTTGGTTTATCTTTTTCATAAGCAAGTTGGTTATACTCAAGAAGATTTAAAGCTAAAATATGATATCCTGAAGCATCGCCACTAGGAATGTTGATGTCTTTTGGAGCAAATTTATATAAATATATTACCCTCAAGAAAAATCCTACTATTAAAAACAGAAATAACAAAAACAAATTTTTTTTATCTATTTTATTATTATTCATCAAATAAAATATTTTATGTGTGTTTTTAACCAACTTAACAATTTTTCAAATCCTGAATTTAAATCTATTCTTGGATACCAGTTCAAAATTTTTCTTAATTTTTTATTATCAGAGACGAAATATTTTTGGTCGCCGGGACGCCACGGGGCAAACCTGTAGTTTATTTTTTTGTCAAGTTTTTTTTCAAGATATTTTATAAATTCTAAAATACCAACTGTATTGTTTTTTCCTCCGCCAATGTTAAAAATCTCGCCTTTAACTTTTTTATTATTTTTATATGCAAGCCAATATGCTTTTATTAAATCGTCTATATAAAGCACATCACGGACTTGTTTCCCGTCGCCATAAATCGTTATTTCTTTATCTAACAACGCTTGAATACAAAAATAAGCTATCCATCCTTGGTCTACCATACCAAACTGATATGGTCCATAAATACAACTCTGACGAAAAACTACTGTTTTTAAATTATAAATTCTTGCATAATCGCGAACATACTGTTCTGCTGCACCTTTTGAACATCCATATGGTGAGTGAAAATCAAGGTTAAAATTTTCGTCAATTCCGTTAGGATAGTCAACTAAGTAGTACTTTTCATTTTTTTCTTTAATTTTTAAATTTTCCATCCCGCCATAAACTTTGTTAGTAGATGAAAAAATAAAGAAACTTTCTGGTTGATACTTCCTTGTAGCTTCAAGCAAATTTAATGTTCCTAAAACATTTATTTCAAAATCTTCAACTGGATTTTCTACTGAAAGTGTTACAGCGACCTGTGCTGCAAGATGATAAATTATATCAAACTTGTATTGTTTAAAAACATTTTCAATCTTTTTTTTATCTCTAATGTCAATTTTATAAAACTCAAAGTTAGAAAAGTTTTTTAACAATTTTAAATTAAACTCTACACCTTTACGATATAAATTATCAATACATACAACTTCATCTTTACGTTTTAAATGGAACAAACAAACATTTGTCCCTATAAACCCACAACCACCTGTAACTAAAACTTTCATATATTAAACAAGTCTTTTCTCTTTAGTCAAATATTTATTGACTTTTATCTAAAATTTATCTTCTACAAAAATTTTTTAGTTTCGTTAATAAAAAAACTTTTTATTTTCTCCCAACTAACTTTTTTTATCATCACAGGCATCTTTTCTTTTTCAGCATCAAAAAAGTATACTAAAGATTTTATCGCAATTGTTTGGAAATCATAAAATTCTGGATATTTAATTTTGCCGTAAGAGATTAATTTTTTTAACGGAATCTTTTGACACACAAAGTATAAATCAACAAAATCTTTTTTACTACCACGAGATATAATTGAAGAAAGTTTCATTAACCCGATATCTTCTATTGAAGCAACTTTTAATCTATTAATTATTTTTGTTGGTTTAACAAGTTCATAGTTATAATAAAAAAAACTAATTAGGACATTATCAAAGATTAGTTCAATAGTATTGTCTTTATCTTGAATAAGTTTAACTTTGCCTTTGCTACTTAAAAAATTTTTTATTTTTTCTCTTTGCGATTTTAACAACATATTTTTTTTAGAAAAAAAGTCAAAATCTATAGATCTTCTATGGAACAACTGTAACGCTAATCCTGTCCCACCAGCAAGATAAAAATCTTCTACAAACGGTGAGGAAATAAAAATCTGTAAAAATTTTTCTCCTTTTTTAGTTAAAACTTTCAAGTTTTTTAGATACATAAATAAATTTTAAAAATTCCAAAGTTTGTTTTTAAGTTTTATATTCAAAATTTTGTCTTTTTCTTTTATATCAAAAAAATTGCACCAGAAATTTAAACTTTTTAACGAAAGTTTTTTCGCCCCGTATTGCAAGACAAATTCTTTTATTTCTTGAGGTTTATAAACTTTAAAAAGTTGTTTAATCTGTTTCAAAGTTCCGTATTCAAGAATCCTGTTTATAATTATAAACTTATCTCTTGCTAAGTCTAAATTCTTTATATTATATTCAGGAAAGAAAGTTTTTGTTATCAACCATTTCTTCATTTTTCAATACAACAACGACATTTTTTATATAAGTCCTTTTTCTTTTAATTCTTTCTCTGCTTGTTCATAGAAATCTTTTGCTTGTGCTGTTTTTGCCCAGTTGATAAGTTTTTTAATCCCTTCTTCAAAACTAAATTTTGGTTTATACCCTAAATCTTTTTTAATTTTTGTGATATCTGCAATACAATGTCTTATATCTCCTTTGCGATATTTATTTCTTATCTCAGGTTTAATATTTGAATTATAAAATTTAGCGATTGTTGTTGCTACATCTAAAATTTTTACAGGTTTGGCACAGCCAACATTGTAGACATTGTAATCTGCCTGTGGTTTTAGTGCAAGTATACATGCTTGAACTACATCTTCTACATACACAAAATCTCTTGTTTGTAACCCATCTTCAAAAATTATTGGCGGTTTGTTATTTTTTATTCTTGACATAAAAATTGCTGCTACACCAGTGTAAGGGTTTGAAAGCGACTGTCTTGGACCAAAAACATTAAAAAACCGTAGTGCTACTGTTGGTATGTTGTAAGTTTTGCCAATTATTAAACACATCTCTTCCTGAACTTTTTTAGACAATGCATATATTGAATGACAAACCTGTTTTGCAGTTTCCGGCGTAAGTTTAGGTTCTACAACATTTTTACATTTGGGACATAAAATTTCCCATATACATTTATCAAGTTGTTGTTTAGTTCTTAACTCCGGTTGAAACTCTATTTTACATTTTTTACAATAATAAACACCTTCGCCATAAGTTGACATTGAGGATGCTACTATTAGTTTTTTTACACTTGTTTTGTTATTTACGATAATATCTAAAAGATTGCTTGTTCCACCAACATTTACATCCATATATTCTTTAATTTGATACTGTGACTGGCCAACACCTACTTTGGCAGCAAAATGGTAAATTATATCTATTTTTTCTTCTACAATTGTTTTTTTTAATTTATTATAATCTCTAACATCTGCTTGGATAAATTTTGCTTTTTTATTTAAATAATATGGAATTTTACCAAGATGTACCTGTTTGTCAAGAACATCATATATTACAACTTTATGTTTCCTTTTTAACAATTCGTCAACTAAAAATGAACCTATGAATCCTGCACCTCCACTGACAAGAAAGTTCATAATAAAAAAACTCCTTATTTTAAGTTATAAATTTCAAGTGTAAGATTTTTCTTCTATAAAATTTTAATTTCTTTGTCAACGAAAATGCGAAACCATAATTCTAAAACCAAAAGTGCAAAAATTCTATATCCGTGATCTTCTTTACCTGAAAAATGTCGTTCAACTAAAAATTTTACATTAGAAAAATTAAAAATTTTTCTTTTTTGAAATTTTTCAGAAAAAATAATTTCTCTAACATACCATTTTAAATCTTCTTTTAACCACCTGCCTATAGGTAAACCAAACCCTTGTTTATGTCGGCGAATAATTTGTTGTGGTAAAAATTTTTCAAAAGTTTTCTTAAGTATATATTTTGTTTTAAACCCATATTTTAGTTTCCAATTAGACGGTATGGAAGCAGTAAATTCTAAAAGTTTGTGGTCTAAAAATGGTGAACGTGCTTCAAGCGAGTTCGCCATTGATGCTATATCCATCTTTACAAGCAAATCTTCAGGTAAATAAGTGTTTATATCTGTATAAGAGATTTTGTCAATTAAATCATATGCTTTTGCTGAATAAAAAGTTTCAACAAGATAATCATAAGCATTATTTTTTATTTTGTTTTTCATAAATTCTGAATATACAAAATTTTTAAATTCGTTAGAGAAAAAACAATGCCATAAAACATTTCTTACAGGCAAAGGGTTACCTAATGCAGTAAAAAATCGTTTAAAATATCTGAATTTATTTTTTGCTGAAGTTGTTTCTATCAACGGTATGAAATTACCTAAAGTGTGATAAAATTTAGAACCTAAAAGTTCAAGCGGAAACAACGACGAGAGTTTTAATGCTTGGTATCTTAAATATCCACAGAAGTTTTCATCACCGCCGTCGCCATTAAGCGCTACTTTTACATATTTCCGTGTTACATTTGCAACATAATATGACGGTATCATAGAAGTATCTGCAAAGGGTTGGTCATAATACCAGACAAGTTTGGGCAAAATTTCTACCATTTTAGGTTCTACAATAATTTCCGTATGTTCAGTAGAGAAATGTTTTGCTACAATTTTTGCATATTTTAGTTCAGAAAAATCTTGGTCTTTAAATCCTACAGAAAAAGTTTTTACTTTAGTGGAAGAATTTTCAGCCATAAGTCCTACTATAATACTTGAATCATGACCACCGGATAAAAACGCGCCCAGCGGTACATCGCTTATAAGACGCAACTTTGTTGCCTGTGTTAAAATTTCTTTTATTTTACTACAAGCGTCATAGAAAGATATTTTTTGTTTTTTTGTAAAATCCAAATCCCAGTATCGTGTTATTTTGATGTTTCCTTGTTTATCACACAACATATAACTTGCAGGTGGTAGTTTGAAAATATTTTTATAAATAGTCATAGGTTGAGGAATATACTGGTAAGTAAGGAAAAGATCTATCGCTTGGTAGTTTATTTCAGGAACAAAATTTAAATATTCAAGAATAGATTTTATCTCGGAAGCAAAAACTAACCTGCCATTATTGATAGTATAATACAACGGTTTTTTCCCCACTCTGTCTCTTGCTAAAAACAGCCGTTGGTTATTTTTATCCCACAAAGCAAACGCAAACATCCCACGAAGATATTTTAAACATTCAACACCGTAAGACTCGTACAAATGTACTAGTGCTTCCACATCTGTTTTTGTATAAAACTTATGTCCAATTTTTTCAAGGTCACTACGGAGTTCCTGGAAATTATATATTTCACCATTAAGAACTATACAAATTGATTTGTTTTCATTAAAAATTGGCTGGTGGCCTGTTTCAAGATCTATTATTGCAAGACGTTTTATGCCTAAAGCTATTTTTTTATCAACAAAAATACCTTCTTCATCAGGACCACGATGAATTATCACATTACACATTTTTTTAATAACATCTTCAGCTACTAATTTATCTGAAAAACTGTATATTCCAGCAATACCACACATAATTAAAAACACCTTATTTTAAGTATAGTTATTAATCCTATTACAGCATCTTTGAACTTAATTTTTTTACCTTGTTGTAAACTTCGTGGAGCATAACTTATTGGCATTTCTAAAATTTTATACCCGTATTTAAGAAACTTACAGGTAAGTTCTGCTTCTATTTCAAACCGTTTACTTTCTAAATTTATATTTTCTAAAACTTTCCTATGAAAAACTTTATAACAAGTGTAAGAATCTGTTACTCTATATCTAAAAAGAAAACTTATAATCCAACTTATAATTTTGTTTCCTAAATAATATTTTTTATATATCACAGGATTTTCTTTTAAAAACCGTGAACCATAAACTATTAAACTTTCATTGTTCAGTATCGGTTTAATTAGATTTTTTAACTCTTCTGGGTTATATTCCAAATCAGCATCTTGTATTGCTATAATATCTCCGGAAGAATTTTTTATTCCTGTTTTTATTGCTGCACCTTTACCTTGGTTTTTTTCATGAGAAATTATTTTAAACTCAAAATTTTCACTCTGCAATTTTTTTAAAATATTCACAGTATTATCAGTTGAACCGTCGTCTATCACAACTATTTCTTTATCAATACCAAAATTTATACTCAACAGTTTTTTTATAACATCTGAAACAGTTTTTTCTTCATTATAAACAGGAATTAGTATAGAAAGTTTCATAAAGTAGAATCTCCTCTACACAATTCTTCAAATAATTTGTAAAACTTCTTTACTGCTTTTTCCCATGTATAATTTTTTTCTACTAACTTTCTACCGTTATATGCAATTTTCTGGTACAAATCATTGTTTTTAAAAAGAAGTATAATCTTATCAGCGAACTCTTGTGGTGTGTCTGCAATCAACACATTTTCACCATCTTTAAGTTCAGGGATACCTTCGCAAGCAATAGAAGTTATTACTGAAGGTTTACCCATTGCAAGCGATTCTAAAATTTTGTTTTTTATCCCTGAACCACTTATCATTGGACAAATATTTATTGAAGTTGCTGCAATATACACTCGTAAATCTTCTACATAACCTGTGACAATAATATCTTTATTGACATATTTTTTGATTTTTTTAGGTGTTCCGGGACCTACTATATAAAATTTTATTTCAGGGATATGTTTTTTTACAATTGGATAAACATTGTTCAAAAACCATAAACAAGCGTCTATGTTAGGTTGAAAATTCATAATTCCGCGAAAAAGTAGTGAAGGAGTAGAAATATTATATTTTTTTCTTATATTTTCAACCTCTTGTTTTCCATACGGGACAAAATATTCAATATCTACTCCATTCGGGATAACTTCAACTTTAGAGTTATTAAGACCAGATTTTTCTGTTAACCAAGATTTATCTTTAGTAGCAACAACAGTAACTTTGTCAAACATAGAACTGAACTGGTGTTCAAAATTTATAATTTTTTTATATTGTATATACCAATAAATTTTTTTTATCACATTTTTGTCTACTAAAAAATTTCTATAAAACAGCATACTCATCGCATCGTAATAATGTAGAATTTTAGGTATTGAGATAGTAATTTTTCTGCTATAAATTGCAGTAGTTAAAAAATCAAAAAAGATTATATCGTATTTCTCACTCTGTAACAATTTTTCTAAAGTATAACAAAATTCTTTTGAAAAAAACTGGTGAATATTATACGGTAAAGAACTGAACAATGTTAACAAGAATCTTTTAATTACATTTTTTGACGGTTGCCATGTAATAGTTTCTATATGTTTACAATACTTTTTTAATTCATCTACATATTTTTTTTCGTTTGGTAAGATAAAACTTAGTAAGGTAACTTCGTTATTCTTTGAAAATTCTTTAATAAGATGGTACGCGGGACGTTTTATACCTTCATTAGGCGGGTAAGGGAAAGTGTGCGAAAGAAATAAAATTTTCATGAAATAAATTCTTCATAATAACCCAAAAAATCGCTATTTTTTAGTTTTATCCACTTTTACAGGTTCAGATTGTTCTACAGACGGTTCAAAATATTTTTTTCTTATTAAGGTTTCTATTTCTTCAGCAATTTGTGGGTTGGATTTAAGATAACTTTTAACTTGGTCACGTCCTTGACCTAATTTTTCGTTTTTATAAGTGTACCAACTACCAGATTTTTCAATAATTCCTTCCTCAATCCCTACATCTAACAAACATCCTGTTCTGTCAATCCCACTGTCAAAATAAAATTCGTACTTTGCCTCTTTAAACGGTGGTGCAACTTTGTTTTTCGCCACTTTTACTTTTACCCATGAACCTACCATTTCATCACCAGATTTTATAGGGTCTCCCCTACGCACTTCTAACCGTAACGAAGCATAAAATTTTAACGCTAACCCGCCAGTAGTAGTCTCTGGCGAACCAAACATAACACCTATTTTATGCCTTATTTGATTTATAAAAATTATAACCGATTTTGACTTGTTCACTGCAGCAGTAAGTTTTCTTAACGCTTGCGACATAAGTCGTGCTTGAAGACCAATTTGTGCTTCACCCATTTCTCCTTCAATTTCTGCTTTAGGTACAAGTGCAGCTACTGAATCAATTATAATCACATCTGCAGCACCACTGCGAACCAAAGTTTCAGCAATTTCTAATGCTTGTTCTCCCCAGTCAGGTTGTGAAACATACAAATCTTCAATATTTACACCTAACTTCTTAGCAAAATTAGGGTCAAACGCATGTTCAGCATCTATCATTGCAGCAATACCATCTTGTGCTTGTGCTTCAGCAGCTATTATTAACGCTAATGTAGTTTTTCCGGAAGCTTCCGGACCAAAAATTTCTACAATTCTTCCCCGAGGAATACCTCCTACACCTAAAGCTATATCTAAAGGTAAAATCCTTGTCGGGATAACTTCTACTGGAGTTTGTTTTTTCTCGCCAAGACGAATTATCGCTTCTTTGCCGTATTCTTTTTGAATCTGTGATATTGCTAAATTCAAAGCTTTAAGTTTTTCTTCTTTTGACATAAAACCCCCCTTTTTTAAGCTTTAAGTAATTTTAGTACCCAGTAATTAGTAATTAGCATATAAAATTTATCCAACGACACGGTTATTGCACTACAGAGCAAAGCTTACGCTTTGCCGCTACATTTTCTTTTTCACTATCTCACTTTTTTACTCTATTTACCGTGGACTGTGGACCGTTGACTATCAACCAAACACTCCCTACCACC
>CALJEJ010000075.1 GCA_938074745.1 uncultured Endomicrobiia bacterium | reverse complement strand
TCCCTATTCCTATACCATGGTTATAATTTTCAGAAGCATAGTAACCTATTCCAATACCATCTTCATAATTAGAACAAGCTCTAACACCTATTCCTATTCCACGATTATAATTATCATAAGCATCTCGTCCTATCCCTATACCTGTATTATAATTATGATAACTATTCGCTCCTATTCCTATACCATAATTCCAATTGTAATAATTACCACTTCCTATTCCTATACCATACCCTTCATACCAATCATTACTATGAGAATTAAATCCAAAATGTAAAGAACGAAAATTACTTGATAAAGTATTACCACTTAAAACATTTATTTTATACGTTCTTAATTCACCAGTAATTTCTAAATTTTTCCCATTTTCAATTCTTATATCACTTTCTATTTTCTGTAATCCCCTATAACTTGCTGTAGAAACATACTGTGGATGGTCATCGTTTAACAAACCTGATAATTGGCTATGTTCAGTTACTCCGCCACCGCCGAAACCCGAAGTTGAGGTCATCACTGTCCCGTCAGCAAAAGTTATTGAAGTAGTTTGTATACCGTAAGGAGAGGTAATGATTAAATTACCATACATTATATCACCAGATTTATTTACTATTGTAGAAGTTGAAGTAAGAATTGAACCGTCAGAAAAAGTTATCGTTGAAACATTTATTCTTGTAAAAGTAGATTTCTCTATCATTCTCGTATTAAAATACTGAAAAATATTACCAGCATAAATTGTAGAACTTATAAAAATTGACAAAAAAATGATATACTTTTTCATTTTTCAATCACCACCGTTATTTTTGTAGTTGTTGAATTTTCTGCCATTTTGCCATAAAGATTTATTAAAGCTGTTGAAGTATAACCTGTTAAAGGCAAGATTTCAAAATAAGTGTTAAATGTTGTAGAAGTAGAAATGTATAAAGAATAATCTGGATTATAATTGAAGATTAAAAAATTTTTGTAATTTTTATCTTTATCAACAATTTTTACAACTGTAGTAGATGATACATTAAAATTATAAATTTCCATATTTTCTGGTTGAACTTCACTAACTCTTTTTGCTTTCAATACTCTATCAAAAGTTAAATTTGCAATTTGGTCAGATGTGTAATATTGTTGTGCAATTAAAATTGAACTTAAAAATATCAGGATAAAAAAATGTAATTTTTTCATCTGTTTACTCCTTAATAAGAATTACGGTCGTTTATTAATGTAACTTTTAAAGCATATTCTGTATTTAGTGAATAATAACAATTAAACGCAACTGCAGAACCTAACAAACCGTCTACATTTTGAAATGGATAAGCAGTATAATGTGCTTTTGGTATTTCTATAATAAAAGATCTTTTATACCCGGGTTCAAGTAATTCTGCTTCATAACCTATTACTATTGTTGCTGAAGTGTTTGACAAAAATTTTTGTCTCTGTGTTTCATTTTCAAAATAGATAGTCATTGTCCCACTTACCATCATTTTTGAAAAAGCCAATATGTTTTGAACATCTTGTGAACCAATCAACGCACGAATTCCTACTGCTCCGTTATCTATAGTCAAACTCCAATCTTTTACATTAGTTACTGTAGAACCATCTATTGTTACAACTGCTTGATGAAAAACAAAAGGTTTATATTCAGTCCAAACTGGAGATAATGGAACATTCGTATCTTCTTCTGTTTTTGATAAAATATTTGCTGTCGCTGTAATTTTACCATCACCCGTTCCAGTAAAAGATATAGATTTTACTACAGACAAAGGATATCTCTTTTTACTCAATTTTCTGTCTAAATATATAGTCAAAGATGGTAATTCTATAAGATTAGTATCTCTAACAAATGTATGTAAATAAGCATTTCCAGAACCGCCAACATCTTGAGTAGTAACTTTACCTAACAAAGATAATAAAAAATAACCACAATTCTTGTCATCTACTTCAAACCCTATTGTTCCTGTACATTCTTTAGTTCCTGCTACAGGTGGAAATCTTTCAAAAATTCCACGAACTAAATCATCTTCTAATAAGTTAACTTTATATTCAAATTCACTATCTGCTGTTACAGGAATATAAAATGTAGGATTTACAGGTGAACCACGTGTTGTTTCTTTACCTAAACCTAAAATTTTAAGTTCTGTCGGATAATAAGCCATAATTTTCCCCTCCTTTATTTATCTTTGTGTTGCTTCAGTTATGTATTCTATATTAATTGTCAATTCTGCACCTCTATAAGGATATGTTTCAAAAATATATCTCGTTGATGCAATATCAAATTTTACACATTTACCATTCAAATTCGGATATTTAAACAATTCTTCTTTGATATCACTCACAATATCTAAAATACCTTTTTCGTTAACATTACTACCTGTAATCTGAATATCTTTATTTATAACTTCTAACCAACAAGTTAACAAAATTGTGAAAACAATTTTTTTATGATACGGCACAGTATGTTGTTCTTCACGTTCACTATCAGGTTCTAAAATTATCACAGGAAAATTCGCTATATCATCTCTCGTTCCTTGAAATATTTTTTTCAAATAACCTAATTTACCACTAATTCTTGCATTTTCTAAAATATTGTATAATTCTGTCCATATTTCTTTATTCTTACTCATACATAAAATATCGTCTTACCAAATTTAATATTCGTTCTTTATATTCTTTCCTCAACCATAAAAATGGTCTTGCAGGAACTTTCGCAATTCGTTCAGGTATGTTCGCATATTTACTAAATATCACTTTACCACCTATAACAAATCGTAAAGCTTTTTTCCTCACAGGTTCTATAAACATCGCAGGAACTTTAGAAGTCCCGCCAAATTGATGTAATTTCGCATATTCAACATTAGTCCCTACACTTGCCATATCTTTTGTGAAAATAGGATAAATACTATTTTTCAAATATCCAGTATCTTGTAAAATTTTTGGTGATGCTTTTTTTCTACCTTTTCTTCTCAACGCTATTGTAAGAGGTGCTAAAGGTTTCCATTTTACAACATCTGTCCCTTCTTCACGAAAATTTTGCATCACCGATTGATACATTATCGTTGCTACACTTCGTAATAAAGTTTCAGTTTTGTCAAACTTATCATTAAATTTTTTTATTCGTTTTTGTAAATTCAACAAATCAGTTTTATTGTATTCTACTCTCATAATCTTTCAATATTAGTTATTTCTTCTTTACTGTATTTATCATCAATTGCCCATTCCCAATCTTTACCCATATGCACTGCACGTTTAACATCTTTTGTAGTAGTTCGTATATCGTATATACTTTTTTGCGGTATCATCACATTACCATTTTCGTCTATCAACGCAATAGAAAAATTTTTTATATTTTCCAAAATCTTATCAACATCATCCCGCCATTTGTTATATTCCTGACCAGAACCTACAGAAGGTGATTGCATAGTGTAGATATCCCGTAATATCACATACCAAGTGTATTTTATTACAAGATTTTTTACTAACAAAGACCTTATTAATTGTTCTCTGGAATATCCAACTTTTATAAGGTTGGCTTCTATATATGCTTCGGCTTCATTAATAGACCTTTCTATATCATCGTCAGTCCATTCGGCTTGTAAAATTTTATCAACAAGTGGTTTTTGTCTTATATCTTGTAGAGTTATGTATATCATACTGAAAAAGAAGAGGGGGGATTTTAATCCCCCCTCTATGTTATCTTAATTATACACTTAATACATTAGTTAACAAAAATCCTGCTACTGGAGCAATAATCCTTATATCATATTTGTCACTTACACGTATCCAATCGCTTCTTGTAGTATCATCACGCCATTTTTCTACTAACGGGAAACCTGTTAATCTGAACACGTAACCGAACGAAATTTGTTTTATTCCGGGTGTTGGTGTCACATATAGATATGCTACATTATTTGACCAAACTGGAGATAAATTCAACACATTTTCTGTTTTATATCCTGAAGCACCAATATAAAGATTTTCAACTTCAAACAATTCTTTCAAAATATCAACAGTTAATTGTCCACCAACAGTATATTTATACATTTCAAGCAATTTCGGATGTCTTCTCAAAACTAAAAATACATCTTCACTCATTACCAAAGTATTAGGTTTTCTAAATATCGCATTTCTTACTACTCTTCTTGCTTCATTTATATCTTGTAACGGGTCAGAATTTGCATAATTATCCCATTTCACTGAAGGTGTTGAACTATGCCCACTTGCATAATTGTTCGGATTTTGTACCACATCAGCAATATTTTTCTCTAAATTTAGTTTAATCTTATTCGTCAAAAATTCTGTAGTATCAACATCTACATTTATCGGTTCGTCAGCATTATTACGAAGTTCGTCAGGTATTTGTGCTTCATATGCGTGTTCACTCACTAAATATTGTCCCACACCTTCTATTTTCCATTCTACTTGTTTTGCTCTTGTCCCCGGTGCTCTGATATCATTGTCAATTTCAAAATCTTGTTTACCGTAGATAAAATATTTATTACTTTCCTTTTTTACTGGAATTACGGGAAATATTTTTTCACCGATTAAATCTGCATTTGAATATTTTACTGAAATGTTTGTTAATGCTGTATCTATATGGACGTCTCTTACTGTAGGATTCATAATCTAATTACCTCCTGTATTAAATTTTATAGTGATAATGGTATTATTAACATTTCAATTATTTCGCCAGCATTGCTGGCATTTTCTAAAGCTATACCTATAACATTTGTTTCATTAGTTCTTGTTATTACTTGTCCATTTGCATTAGAAACTAAATAATCACCTATATTTACTGCACCACCTACAACTACTTTACTCGTCCCTAAAACATTCACAGCTACACTTTCACCAACACGAGGTTTACCATCTAACACACCTATTGCTCGTTCATCAGCTCCACATAAAACAATAGTACCGTCATTATTCAATTTTACTAAATGATACATCTTAGTAGTTAAATCTTCTCCTGCTTTAAAAGCTAACTTACCAAAATTTATTTGTTGTGACATATTTTTAACCCTCCTGTTTTAATAATTTCATTGCTTTTATTAAAGCATCCCTATAAGGGATATTTTCTAAAGCAGAAATTTTTTCTGCTAAAATTGCTAAATCTACATTTTCAACTTTTTCATTAGATTTTATTTCATTAAACTTTTCTATTATTTTTTGTCTATCGTTATCGTCAATTTCAATTTTTTCTTTATAATCCTGTGGTGTTTTTGCTATTTCATTAAACTGAACTGTTTTAATTTTCACAATCTCTTTTAAGAATTTCAAAAACACATTCCGTAAATTATCGTCTTTTTCGTCAAAATTCACTGCTTGTTCTTTTATAAATTTTGAAAGTTTGTCAATATATTCATCTAACACTGGCAAAATCACATTACGGTTTTGTTCTTTTATTTTGTTTAATTCTTCATCAAACTTTTGTATTTCTTTTTCTTTAATTTTTTCTTTCAACTCTTCAATTTTTTGTTCCAGTTCGGACAATTTTTCAGTTTTTTCGCTTGCTCTCCATTCTTTAGTTCCCGGCCATTTTCCTGTTGCTCTATATTTCAACCAAGCACAAAAACTTTCCGGGTCATCTATTTCATCACTGATATTTTCAACACAACTTCTAAAAGTTCCACCTAAACTTTCAAACGCACTTTTAAAACTTTCTTTAGTCCAGCCACGTGGTGAACCACCGGGTAGTTGAAATTTTTCCGCCAAAGTTTCAACTATTTTTTCAAGTTTATCAAATAAAACATCTTCAGAAATACCTTCTAAATCGTCTGATATTTCTTCAACTCCTTCATTTTCTGTTTTTTCTTCAGTTTCTACTGGGACACATTTACCATCTTGAACTTTATATCCTTTTGGACATACAATTCTATCTTCTTGTTTTTCGTCTAATCTAACACAACGTTGTAATTTTTCATCCCATTTATAACCTTCAGGACATTCAATAGTATTTGTATTTTCATCTTCATTTTTTATTTCTTCATATCTTATAACAGCCAACAATTCAGCAAGTTCATCACCAGTTAAACTTGATTTATTTTTGCTCTCCATATATTTTTTAATTTTTTCTTCACAACAAGGTAACACCCTTTTAATTTCTTCTATTGTCCATTTATTCATACTTTTTACCTCCATTAAATTTTTGTCTTCTATAATTATTGCTTGTTTTTTACTTTTTTTATCTTCACTATGGAAAGCTATAGAACCTAATCCTTTTACTGCTGGCAAATCTGCACCTAAAAATGCTACTGCCCGTAAAACTTTACCAATGTTTTCTTTTGTCTCTGGATGTTGATATTCTAAATATATCTCTGCACTGATTTTATCATAAAATCTTTTTTCAACCCATTCTTTTAATTCTTCAGGAACTTCTATATCGGCAAAAATTTCGTCCCCTATTCTATACAATTTTTTTACCCATCCAAACGAAGGTAAACCAGATTTGTTCAACAAAATTTCTTGATGTTCATCGTGTCCTAATTTTACTGGTGGTTCGTGTAATTTGGATTTTATCAAAGCGTTAGTATTTCTCACGATTTCGTCTAAATCTTGAATAGTATATTTTGTTCCTTTCCATTCACCAGCTTTAAAAATAGGGACAGCTTCTAATAAATAGGTTGGTTTCATTTTTACTGAAATCTTTTTCTCTGGTGCAGGTATATGTACATCACTTACTGTAGGTTCAGGCATTTTTTTTACTCCAAAAAATGGAATTCTATTTTATATTATACCTTAAAATATGCATTTTGTCAATCATATTGCACAATTTTACACATTTTTTTGTTTCAAAATGTTATAAATTTGTCTCCGTGATAACAAAAATTTGTTATGTATTATGTATATAATCTCTTTTGCAGATTTTCCTTTTTTTACTAAATCATTCCAGATTTTTTGTATTTCTTTATTCCTTTTATACCAATATTGTTTTCTATAAACTATCATATTTTTTTAAATCTATAAATCTGCTCAAGTAAATTTTTAGGTGGCAATTTATTATCAAAATCTTCAATTTCATCGTCTAAAGTTAAAGGTACTAACAAAGAACGACAGTTCCAATGGTTTGGTGGAGTTATAATTTCTAAATCTTTGTATAAAATTGAGAAAGTTCTATTATCTAACCATTCACATATAGGTGTAGTTCTTGCGTCTATAATTGCAGAATACTGATAACCTATAACATAACCTTCTAACTGTGGATCTTCAAAAAATATTTTTCTACCCATATTAAACGCTTGATTTATATTTGTTCTTGCAATCGCTTCTAATCTATATCCGGGTATAGGTTCGTCTAATAATCCTTCAGCAACGAAATCTTGCACAATTTTATCCATAGAATTTACTACTGATTTCAAATCATCTCCACGTAAAATTGCATTTTTTAAAACATCACGAAATTCAGACATCAAATAATCTCGTATATCACCAGTTAAATCATATGCCTGTTTATCTAACCAATCCAACGCTTCTTGAGGTTTTATTTTTCTCAAATCTATTTCCCATTGAAATTTCACAATCTCAGAAAATTTGTTTTTCTTTTTTGCTACTTTTGCTAAATTTATTTCTTTACGTCCAGATTTTATACCATCTTCAAATTGTTTTTTTAACATTTTTGTAAATGCAGATTTTATATCTCCAAGATTTTCAAATTTTATTTTTTCCATATCAGCTAAATTTTTTGTTTCCAAAATTTTCAGTTTATCAACTTGTTTAATTAAATCCTGAACTGCTTCTTGTATATATTCGCTTATTTCTTTAGTAATTTCTTGAGTTGCATTTTCAATGTTATGTTTTATCTCGGCAAAATCTACAATAAGTTCAGCTTTTGTAAATTTTCTTCTTTTTGTCCCTGTAAAAATTTTATCGTTATCTTGAAATTCAATATACTGTTCATCACTTTCTTTTTTCTGTTCTTCAATTATAGGTGCTGGAGTTATTTCTTCTCTACGACGAGGTAAATGTAACCATTCACGTATTTTATCTTCATCTTCAGGTATAGGTTTTATTATACCTTTTTCCACACCAACATAATATTTGTTTATTATCTCTTCAATATCTTCACGAACTAAAGGTAAAAATTCAAATCGTGGATATTCTTTAACATCTGAATAGTTATAGTCCACTAATCTTTGTATCAGTTGAGGATTCACTGCTTTTCTTGCTACATCTTTCCCTAACTGTTCTATATAAAATAACAAAATGTCAAAATGAACTTTTCCTAAACTATAACTTCCGACTTTACCTTGTTCTGTAGTTAAAGTTTGGCCTAAAATCACTTTTCTAATTTGTGTATTGCAATAATTTATTGCTGTTAAAAATATATCCGCACCTTTAGAAGTTGCTTCTTTAAGTTCTATTTCAAAATCTTGTGGTAACATTAATGCTGTTTCTAATTTTATATTTCTTATAACTTCCCACAATCTGTTTTTTACTTCATTACTTACATCTCTCGGATATTTCACTATAGATATAGGATGTCCAAACTTTTCCAGAAAAATACTCCAAGCACGAAGCCAAAGTTGTTTAAAATACCAGATATCATATAATTCACGAATTCTGCTTTTACCAAAAACATTTTCAAACTGTTTGTTAAACGAATAAATAATAAATTTTTCCGTAGGATATTGTCTACCATAATCTATTGTTGAAATGTTGACAATACCGTTTTTCAAAATGTTATCAAAATCATCAGTGTAGATATTAAAATATTTTGGATTTTTTGATTTTATTGCTTTTACTCCTATTTTGCCTTTATATTTACCTCTATCTATCACATACCAGATAATTTCGGAAATACTTATACCATATTCTAACGCACCCATAATTTCTCTCAAATCGTCTTCAAACGAACCTTCAATATTGTCTAAATTCCATTTTACAAAATCTGCTATTTCTTTATCTCTTTCTGTATCAGAAGCAGGTATAATTTCCCAACCTGAACTTAATCTCAAAATTTTTAACGCTTCTATACTACCTGCAATTTCTTCATCACGCATCATTTCTTCGTATATTTTTATACCTTTTCGTTTTAACAATTCGTCAGGTAAATAAGGAACTAATTTCAAACGTTTATAAACAGCAGATTCGTCTATCGCAAATTCAACATCTATGTATGGTTTTGTAGGTAACAATTTTTCTATTCTTTGTCTTATTTTTGTTATTAAGCTCATATGTTTACTCCTTTTTGTTAAAATTTAAGGTTAAATTTTTGTGCTTCTTCAATCTCTTTATAAATTTTTTCAAATCCAGTGTAATTATGTTCTAACTGATAACCTTTTACTTCATCAGCAATTTTTTTACACATTTCTATTGCTTCTTCTAAAGTTTTCCCATAACCTACTGCTGCACATACGGAAAAAAGGTTCGGGTCTGGTAATGCATAAATTCTGTCTTTTTTCTTCAGAACTTTTCTAAATTTTATAAATTCTCTATATTCTTGTGGAAAATATATTTCTACAAAATTGTTTTTCACCCACGATGTTTCAAGTGAAACTGAAGCAACATATTTTATATTTTCGTCAATTTGTGGATTTACTAATTTTCCTTGAGCACCGTTATAAATTATTTCACCCCAATTTTTAAAAATCACCATTTCACACGCTGAAGGGCAAGGCATCGGAACTCTAATACAATTGTCAATCAAATATGTTTTCCCATCTTCTTCGTTAATAATCACTTCAGTAGAATAAAAAGTTTTTGCTTCAGGCATCACACTAACAAAACTTTTCACAACTCTATGTAATTCTTGAGGATGTTCGTCAATATTTACAACTTTGCCACAATAACCCGCACCTTTAACTTCAAAACCCCATAAAAATTTGTTCGGTAATTGTCCATTCACTATATATAAATCACTACCCGGTTCTATCCCTGTTAATAACTCTTCAACAACAAATTTTATATCATTTTTTACTACTGACAATTCTTGTTCTAAATAACTTAACAAAGGTTCGGAAGATTTGTAATCCAAATGTATAAAAGTCTCTAAACTACCACGAAATGTGTTTAATTTCACTACTTTACGTTCATTCTGTTTTAAATATTTTTTCAAATTATCTAAACCAGAAATTAAAACTGTTTCTTGTGTAGGCAACCCTAACTTTTCCTGCATTTTCCTTGCATACCATCGGTCATTCTCAAATTTTTCTTCTTTACCTGCACCAAAAACATTGTATCCTTTCGTTCTTAAGTTTTCCACAAAATCACCTAAAAATGTGTCAAAAACTACTATAGTGTCAACTTTGTCAATATAATCATACATATTTAAAATCCTAATCAAACCCTCATCTTCAAACCCAGAACCTATCAACGCATTTAAATATCTCGGGAAAGCATCCTGCCACGGAACATAATAATATACCTCGTCATAAAAATTTAACAAACTACGTGAATGTTCTATACATAATCCAAAATCTATTACTAACGCTTTCATTCTTTTTTACCTCCTGTCAGTTTCTAAAAATGAGTAAGAAAATATTTCATAATTTTTTTCTTCAATTTCTTCTTCTGCAAAAGTTAATGCCAATGCATCAACTTCGTCAGGGCTTTCATAACCTAACGAAATTAATTCTTGTTTAGGCTGAATTTGTAATTTTCCAGAACTGTCAGTTCTATATTTGATAATTTTTAACTGCTGTATTAATCTTTCATCATATTCTATTTTCCCACCTTGTAATATCCAATTTCTTAATCTAAAATACATTTCTGCTCTTTTATTTTTTGCATATTCATTTTCCGAACTTTCACCAAACAACACACCGTTGACATAGAAATTTTGTTCTTTTAATCTTGCAACAACACCACCGCCTATCCCTGTATCGTCTATAAAAACATTTTTCGGCAAAATTTCAAACTCTCTCATTATCTGTATAATTTTCCCCGCAGTTGACATTAAATCAGGATTTCTATCTTTGTAAACAATTTTTGCTTTATCTTTTTGTCTTACACAAAAAACATTGTAATTTCCACCTCGTGCAATATCAACACCAAGAATTTTAGGTGAATAATCGTCAAAACTAAATACAGCAATTGATTTTTCTATTTGCTCGTCAGTTAATAGTCTCAAATATCCTTTTTCATCAATTTCTGTTTCTTCTGGAAATTTACATTCATATAACTGTTTAAAATAAGGTAAAGATCGCATCTCTTCAATAAAATCTTCTGAATATCTTCCTTCTTGTAAAGCAATTTTATAATCAATCCATATTTTGTAATATTTTTTATCTTCAACCATTGTTTTGTAAAAATGATTTCTCCGCAAAGGGTTGGATAGTTCTAAAATAAAAGTATTTTTACGACCACCTACCATTCTTTTAATAAAAGCATATTGGTCATCATCACATAAACAACTATCGTCTATAACTAAATTTTGTGCTCCAAAACCTATTAACGCTTCACCTAACCTTTTTCTATTTCTATATTCTGCAGACAAAATTAAAACTTCGCCACCACGTTTAAAAGTCAAATGGTCTCTTCTACGTTCTCGTCTCAACTGTTCTAATTTCCCACCTTCTACTTCTAATTGAGAAAGAAAAATTTTACTGTCAAACAAATGGTCTATAAAATATCCCATAATTATCTCTGCTTTTGCTTCAGTCCCGCCAACTATAATCCATTTTTCAGGTAATGTTATAACACGTAAAATAAGGGCTAATGCAGTAGTTAAACTTTTCCCGTATTGTGTAGGTGTGATAACTCCAACACGAGAATGTTTTTTGGTGAGTATAGACATAAAAATTTCTTGTTGTGTAGGTGTTAATATGATTGGATTTTTATATTCGTCAACAAAAAGTTTTGTAAGTTCTAATAATTCAGGTATTTTCATACTTTTTCAAAATCTGTTCAAGTTTGTCTAACACTTCGTCAATTTTCTCATCTTCAATTTTTACAACATTTTCTACTTTACCGAACAAACGTTCAACAATATCCCGCCAAAACGAATAATCACCAGTTAACGCTTTTTTCAGACCCACAAGAATAATTTTTATTTTCGCAACGTCAGGGTCTTTGTTCGCTTTTATACTTTCTGCAATTTCTTTCCACGCTTCTTCAAAATACGTTTTGAAATTTTTCAACCCTTTAGGTCTACCGGGTCCCGGCCTACCAATATATTCGGGTGGCAATTTCCCTCTACCAACTTTATAATCTCTTTTCGGTTTTTTTTCCGTATCACTCATAGTTTTTTAAAAATATTGTTTT
>CALJEJ010000074.1 GCA_938074745.1 uncultured Endomicrobiia bacterium | reverse complement strand
AAACTCTCTAAATACCCTTCAATCGCTTCTTTGATATTCTTTAATACTTCCTCACGTGTCTTACCTTGAGAAATACAGCCGGGTAAACTTGGACATTCTGCTACATACATACCATCTTCGTCTTGCTCAATAATTATACGGTATTTCATGTATAATCCTCCCATTTAATTTTTGACTTCTATAATGCTGCAATCACAACTACAAAATGTATCCAAAATTTAAGTCCATTTATTCCCTTCAACATTAAATTCCTGTGGAACGAACAAATCAAAATCATAAGATTTTCTATGACTAGTTGTATGGTTTTTAAGATGTTGATTTTGTTTGTTCCTAATTCTTTAAAAATTTAGGAACTTTCATTTCCCCCCAAGAATACCCAAGAGCATCCCGACATTTACACTCCAAGAGAAAAAAAGAATTTCTCTGTCGGGATTATTTTGGGTATTCTTATTTAAGGGGGAAAATCAACACCTTAAAACCATCGGGGCTAACCGAAAAGTTCTAAGGTGGGTAAAAACATAGAAAAGTAAAATATGAAGAGTAACAAATGTTGTAAACTTAACTACAAACTTAAATCCTGATTTTACTTCTATTATTACAGATACAACTTTAGGTAGTAACCAAACCACAAATTTTGTTACTAACCACACGTTCACAAACGGTTTTGACAATATTCTATTTACTGCAACAAAACTGCGTAATTCATTGTCTACAAATTCTGTATAAATTGTTTTTATAAACAACTGTGTCAATATTTCTGAATGTGTAGTATGGTTTATAGAATCTCTTGAATTAAGGTCGGATAAACATATTGAAACAAGTGTGTGATTATGTAATTTCTCTAACGGAGTGTTATAATATCCCTTATTAAGGTTTACAAATCTTATACATAAAAATAGAAGTGCAAAAACACACCAAATCTTTTTCATTTTAGTTATTTCCACCAGCTGGTTAGAAAAAGTTCCGTCATTTACCCAATATTTTTATTTTTTTGCCATCTTTAAGCAGAAAAAATCAAATATTAGCTAACTACGCAAAACAACCTCATTACTCAAGATTGTCAAATCTAACCAGCCAGTTTTGAGTTTTTCTAATTATATATTATACTCCAAAATTGCAATTTGTCAAGTAAAAATTTTGTTTTTTTACAATACGTTTACATTAACTGGATTTATTTCCGTCATAAAAATTTTGTTTTAAATAAACACAAAAATAAAAAAATTTTTTTCAACTTCTCACCCCCCTACTTTAAATATTGTAAAACTTTTTCTAATTTGGTAAAATATACTTCTATGTTACAGCTTAACTCTTCGGTAAAATATTTAAAAACTGTAGGGAACCGTCGTGCATATTATCTTTCCCAACTCGGTATTCATACAGTAGAAGAACTAATTTTTTATTTCCCAAGAGAAATACAGGATAGAAGAAACCTTCAGTTCTTAGCTCAAGAAATTCAGCCGGGGAAAAAAATTACTATTGTAGGTAAAATTGTTGCTTCGCAAGAAGTTTCTACGAAAAACAACCTCGGAATTTTTAAATTATTAATAGAAACATCTCTTGCTAAGACACCTTTAGTTTGTCTTGTGTGGTATAAAAAACTCAATCGTAGATACGACGTATTTTCTACATTGAAACGAAAATTTTCTTTTGAAACAAGAGGTAAATATGTTGTAGCTTACGGGAAAATTAATGAAACAGGTTTTTATATCCCTGAAGTTTCCGTGGAAGATTACGAACTTATTGAGGATATTAATGAAATAACCATTCACACAAACCGTCTTGTTCCTGTTTATTCACTTACAGAAAATCTTTCACAACAATGGTTCCGTGAACTTATGTTTAACACGCTACAACAAATTCAACTTCAAGAATATTTACCACAAAAAATTTTGTCTTTAGAAAATCTTCTTCCTATAAACATAGCATTACAAAATATTCATTTCCCTGACAGTTGGCAGTTATATACTGAAGCACAAAAACGCTTCCTATTTGAGAAATTCTTCCTTTTACAGATAGCAGTATTGAAAACAAAAAAACAACTGCATAGTAAACAAAAAGTCGCAAAATATATTTTACGACGGACATTGTTAACCCCGTTCAAAGAACGGTTAAAAACTTTAATTTCTACTTCTGAAGGAAATAAAAGTTTTGAATTTACAAAATCGCAAGTAAAAGTTATTAACGAACTGTTCAAAGATTTACTTTCAGTTTATCCGATGAACCGTATTTTAATAGGAGATGTAGGCAGTGGGAAAACTATTGTCGCAATATGTTGTATGTTGTTAGCCGTGGAGAACAACTACCAAGTAGCATTTATGGCACCAACAGAAATTTTAGCAGAACAACATTATCATAATTTATCTTTGTATTTAAAAAATTTGTTTAACCCGATTACTAAAAGAGAAGTAAAAATATCGTTGTATCTCGGTAAAACACCAAAGAAAGAAAAAGAAAAAATTTTATCCGGACTTAAAAACGGCGAGATTGATATTGTTGTAGGGACACACTCGTTGATTGAACCTAAAGTAAAATTTAAAAACTTATCCCTTGTAGTTATAGATGAACAACACAGGTTCGGTGTAATTCAAAGAAAAAAGTTGTACCAAAAATCTTTTTTACCCGATGTTTTGATTATGACAGCAACACCAATACCACGAAGTTTAGCAATGACTGTCTACGGCGAACTTGACATCTCTACTTTAACCGAGTTACCTCCGGGTAGAAAACCTATAATAACCAAAGTTTATAAATCCATTGATGAAGTATATCAATTTTTGCTTCAACGCCTACAACAAAACGAAAAAATTTATATCGTATATCCAATAATTGAAGAAACAAAACTTGAATTAAAAACTTTAGTTGAAGAATATGCTAAACTTTCTAGCACAATGTTTAAAGAATATCCTTGCGGTATCCTGCACGGAAAAATGAAACCAAAACAAAAAGAAGAAACTATGTTGAAGTTTAAAGCTGGAGAATATAAAATACTGTTTACTACAACTGTAATAGAAGTTGGTATAGATGTTCCGGACGCTACTGTAATTGTTATAAACCATGCGGAACGCTACGGGTTAGCACAGTTACACCAGTTACGTGGCAGGGTCGGTAGAAGTGATAAACAATCATATTGTATTTTAATATGTGAGCCTTCTACAGAAGAAGCAAAAAAAAGAATCCAGATTATGACTGAAACAAATGACGGGTTCAAAATTGCTCAAACAGATTTATTACTTCGAGGACCTGGCGAAATTTTCGGTGTTAAACAACATGGAAAAACAAAGTTTGATTTTACTGAAGTTATAAAATATCCTGAGATTTTGTCAAAAGCGCACGAGTGGGCAAAAAAAGTTGTATTCACTGAAGAGTTTAAAAATGTTAATTTAACAGAATTGTACAAGAAGATACAACAGATGTATTCAAAACAATTTGACTTGGGTATTGTTGGATAAAAACTATACCTCATTTAACCTTTCTAAAAGTTTCAGTGCTTGTCTTACTGGTTTAACTTCGTGAACCCGTAGATAATCTACTTTTTGTAAAATACAGTATGTGTTCAATATTATAGTTCCTTCGTAGCGTTCTTGTGGTGGTAGTGGATTTTCTTCTGAACCCAAGATTCTTCCAATAAAACTTTTCATTGAAAGACCAATAAGAATAGGAAAATTCATATTGTTATTGTTTATACTCAAACACTTAAACTCTTTAATATTTTTTAATATTTCAACATTATGTTGAGTAGTTTTTCCGAACCCTATCCCAGGGTCAAGAATAATTCTTTCTACCTCAATTCCGTTGTCTACCAAAAAATTTATTCTTTCTTTAAAAAAATTTTTGATTTCATTAACTACACCGTTAGGATATTGTGGATTTAACTGCATATCTTTTGGTGTTCCTTGCATATGCATAAGAACAATTTTTGTGTTCGGGTAGGTTTTTAACAAATTAACAATTTGTGGTGAGTATCTTAACGCATAAATGTCGTTGACAATTTCCGCACCAGAATCTAACGCTTGACGTACAACTTCGTATTTATAACTGTCAATAGAAATCTGTATATTAGGGAATTGTTTTTTAACTTCTTTTATTACAGGGATAACACGAGACAGTTCTTCTTCTACACTAATAGGTTCGCTACCAGGACGTGTTGATTCACCACCTATATCAATTATATCTGCACCATCTTTTATAAGTTTCTCTGCTTGTTTTACTGCATTGTTAAAATCAAAATATTTCCCACCGTCGTAAAACGAGTCTATAGTAATATTTAATATACCAAAAATTTTCATATTTATCCTCTATATACCAGTGTCTTGAACTGTAAACAACAAACAAAACCTGTTTTTTAGACGGCAATTAATTACCGTCTCTGTGGACCATGGACCATGGACCGTTGACCATCAACCAAACACCCACCACCACCTACCTGCTACCACCTATAATTTCCCGACAATTTTCGGAGTAGAGCCTTTAGGCTCGTTATATTACAATTTTTTCTCCACGAGGCTAAAGCCTCTACTCCAAGAATTTCACTGGATACCTTGTTCCTACCGCAGAGCAAAGCTATCGCTTTGCTGCTACATTTTCTTGTTCACTCCCACTATCCACCTACCTGCTTATCACCTATCACCTTTCTTCAGACTATTTCAAATATTGAGCTAAAAATTTTCCTGTGTAAGATTGTGGATGTTTAACAATTTCTTCTGGTGGACCACTGGCAACTAAATATCCACCTTTGTCTCCACCTTCAGGACCAAGGTCTATTATCCAATCCGCTGTTTTGATCACCTCCAAATTATGTTCTATTACCAGCACCGTATTACCTAAATCTACAAGTTTGTGTAATACAGATAACAACTTTTCTACATCTGCAAAATGTAATCCTGTAGTAGGTTCGTCAAGAATATAAAGTGTCCTACCGGTAGATTTCCGACATAACTCTGCTGCAAGTTTAATTCGTTGTGCCTCACCGCCGGAAAGTGTAGTTGCTGGCTGACCTAATTTAATATATCCTAAACCAACATCATTTATTACTGAAAGGATATTTTTAATTTTTTTAATATGCCCAAAAAATTCTAACGCTTCTTCTATTGTCATTTCAAGAACTTCATAGATATTTTTGTCCTTATATTTAATTTCCAAAGTTTCTTCGTTAAACCGTTTACCATTGCAAACATCACATTTAACATACACGTCCGAAAGAAACTGCATCTCTATTTTCAACACACCGTCACCTTCACAATTTTCACATCTACCACCTTTACCACCTGCTGACGGAACGTTGAACGAAAACCGTCCCGGAGTATATCCACGACGACGTGCTTCTGGTGTCTGTGCAAAAAGTTCTCTGATATAACTGAACACTCCAGTATAAGTTGCTGGGTTAGACCTTGGTGTTCTACCTATTGGCGACTGGTCTACAATTATTACTTTGTCAATATTTTCAACACCTTCAATTTTTTTATGTTTGCCAGGTTCTTCTTTAGCATTGTACAACTTTTTCATTAACGCTTTGTACAAAATTTCGTTAACTAAAGTTGACTTCCCTGAACCAGAAACGCCTGTAACACATACAAACAAACCTAACGGTATTTCTACATCAATATTTTTTAGATTAAACTGTTGTGCAGAATAAATTTTTATAAATTTACCTGTAGGTTTTCTACGTTGAGGTCTCAACGGAATACTTAACTGTTTTGTAAGATATTTCAAAGTTACCGATTTTGCAAAACCTGTATCACCACTACAATTTGTTGCTTTTGCAAGAATTTCTTTGGTATCTGCTGAAAGAACAACATATCCACCGTTTACTCCTGCAGCAGGACCTAAATCTACAATCCAGTCAGAACTGCGTATCACTGATTCATCATGTTCTACAACTATCAATGTGTTGCCCATATCACGTAAAGTTAACAACGCATTGATTAACCGTTGAGTATCACGTGGATGTAATCCTACAGTAGGTTCGTCTAAAACATATAATACACCAGTTAACCCGCTACCTATCTGAGTAGCAAGATGGATTCTTTGAGCTTCACCACCAGCTAACGTGGAAGTTTCTCTATCTAAAGTAATATAATCCATACCCACAGATAATAAAAACTCTATTCTATGATTTATCTCTTTAAGTATAGGTTGGGCAATTTTGTTAAGTTGTTCAGAATATTCTCCTTGGAACTTAAACGTAGAAAATATTTTTTTTAACTCTGAAATTGTAAGTTGTGAAACCTCGGCAATATTTTTTTCACCTAACAACGTCGGAATTTTAACAAACAAACTTTCTTTTTTAAGTCGGGTACCATTACATACCGGACATTTAACTCTGCGCATATATAAATTATATATTTCCTCACGAACATAATCTGATTCTGTTTCTTTATATCTACGTGTGAGGTTAGGTATTACTCCTTCAAAATTTCCAGCTTGGTCTATGTCACCATATAATATAATTTTTTGTTTTTCTTTAGATAAATCTTTAAAAGGTTTGTATCTGTCAATATTATATTTCTCACACACATCGTATAAAATTTCTTCATAATATTCTCGCCAGGAAGATTTCCACCTGTGTGTTCTTGTAGTAATAGGATTACTCCAAGGTTTTATAGCACCCTCAGCTATAGACAATGATTTATCAGGTACAACTAAATCTGGGTCAATTTCTATTTTACTTCCTAACCCGTCACATTCAGGACATGCACCGTACGGCGAATTAAACGAAAACATCCTCGGTTCTAACAAAGGCAAACTATAACCACAATTTATACAAGCAAAATGTTCAGAAAATATACGTTCATTATCTTTGTGTATAATTAACACTAACCCTTGAGATTCTCGTAATGATATCTCTACAGAATCAGCAATACGGGATTTATTTTGTTGGTTTACTGTAACTGTGTCAACTATGATTTCTATATTATGTTTTTTGTACCTGTCTAATTTTATATGTTTGGGATTAACTTTTTCTAAATCATAAATTTTTTTATCTACACGAACATAAACAAATCCTTTATGCAAAATTTTCGTTAACAACTCTGTATAAGTTCCTATCCTTCCTCGAACAATAGGTGCTGCTATGGTAATTTTTTCCCCCTCGTAACTACGTAACAGTTCAGCAACAATTTGTTGTGAAGAAGAAGATTTTATTTCCGGATGGTCATCACAGTTCGGACAATACACTTTACCCACTCGGGCAAATAAAAGTCGTAAATAATCATAAATTTCAGTGACAGTTCCTACAGTAGATCTTGGGTTGTGTGATGGTGTTCGTTGTTGAATTGCAATTGACGGTGACAAACCTTCAATTTTTTCCACGTCAGGTTTGTCCATTAAAGGCAGAAACTGTCTTGCATATGCAGATAAACTTTCTACATACCGCCTTTGTCCTTCAGCATATATTGTATCAAATGCTAACGAAGATTTGCCAGAACCTGAAATACCTGTAATAACTATTAACTTATTTTTTGGCAGTTCAAGGTTGATATTTTTAAGATTATGTACCTTTGCTCCTGTAATAACAATTTTGTCCATAGTTTTATTTTCTAACCAAAATTCCGCAGGTTAACATCTTCTGTTTTACTTTGCGAATAGAAAACTCTTTATAATGAAATATTGACGCAGCAAGAACTGCAGAAACACCAGTTTTTTTTACTACTTCTATTAAATGTTCAATTTTTCCTGCACCGCCTGAAGCTATCACCGGAATAGAAACAGCTTCTACTACAGTTTTTGTAAGTTCAATATCGTAACCTTGTTTTGTTCCGTCAGCGTCAATACTTGTAAGCAAAATTTCGCCTGCACCAAGTTGGTCAACTTTCTTCGCCCATTTTACAACATCAATCCCTGTAGGTGTTGTCCCTGCATTAATATACACTTCCCATTTGTTTTTGTCAACTTTTTTCGCATCTATCGCTATAACAATACATTGTGAACCAAACATTTTAGCAGCAAGTTTTACAAGTTGTGGATTTCTTACTGCAGCGGTGTTTATAGCAACTTTATCCGCACCGGAGTTTAACAAATCACGAATATCTTCAATACTTTTCACTCCACCGCCTACAGTCAACGGAACAAAAACATTTTCAGCTGTACGTTTCACAACATCTAAAATTGTTTTTCTTTTTTCAACAGTTGCAGTTATGTCTAAGAACACAATTTCGTCTGCTCCTTGCTGAGAATACCATTTTGCAAGTTTTACAGGGTCGCCTGCATACTTCAGGTTTTTAAACTGTACACCTTTTACTACTTTACCATTTTTTACATCAAGACAAGGAATTATCCGTACTGTAAACATTTTTTTCTCCCAAAATCCTTAACCATATTATAATATCCACAATTGCTACTACAATAAATCCTGAAACACCTAAAATCCCTGTGATAAGTTCATTACCACCTTTGATAAATACAAAAGAGAACCCTGCAGTAGCGTTCAAACTACCGTGAAGAATAGATGTTGCTATAACTGAACCAGATTTTATTCTTATAAAATTAAATATCGGTGACCAAAGAATACAAAAAATTGTCATCCATAATACACCTAAACCACGGTAGTGTGGATAGTTATGTCCTTGAAGGACCAACGGTAAATGCCATAAACCCCAAATAAACCCTGTCAGACCAGAAGTTTTCCAAAAACCCATTCTAGGAATTAGTTCGTTAAACAAAAATCCGCGCCAACCAATTTCTTCACCAAACGATACCAATGCATTTATAGTAATTCCTGCAATTAACGCTTGCGTAATAGCAAACCAAACAGGGTTAAACGGTATTGTTTCAAACTGTTGTTGCAGTTGTTGAACCTGTTGTTGTGTCATTGTATCCTTGAACCTCTCTAATAATCCATCTATAGTAAACGAAACTTTTGTCCCTGGGAAAATGTCGCTTACAGCTAAAGATGCAAACGAAACTATAAGAGGTAAAAACCACGCTACTAAAAACCAAAAATTAAATTTAAAACGTATCCCGCAAGTTTTTTTTATATCGTTATGATACACAATTTTTTCCAGTACTAAAACTGCTACCATCGGACAAAACATATAACCTACTGCTACAACCATTGCTGACGGAGTGTTCCATCTCCCGCCAATTAATAAGAACACCGTCGTTACTACCAAATTTAAACCAAAAGATAACACTAAAAATAACCAAGCACGTTTTGTCATACGAAGTTAAATTTTTTTAAAATATGTTATGATGTTGTTTAACAATTTCAACCCTTTTGAACCACTCTTTTCAATATGGAACTGTGTCGCTACAATATTGTTTTTCAGCAGCATTGAACAAAACTTTGTTTTTTCATAAACTGTTGTCCCAAAAACAACATTTTTTTCTTCTACAACAGGATAGTATGAATGAACAAAATAAAAATATTCTTCTTTAGACAAACCGTTAAGTAACACAGAATTTTTTTGTTCAAACTGGACAATGTTCCAACACATATGTGGCACAGGAAATTTTTTTACACGAAACTTTACAACTTCACCTTTTATCAAACCAAGACCTGAAACATTTTTATCCTCTTCACTTTTTTTAAACAACAACTGTAACCCTAAACATATCCCTAACAACGGTTTACCTGAAGAAACATATTTCACAATTTTTTCTGATAAACCATTTTTTCGTATAATTTTCATTGCAGAACCAAAATTCCCCACACCAGGTAAAATAAGTAAGTCAAACTTTTCTATATCATTGATTTCAACTATTACTGGGGTTAAACCTAAAACTTTTATTGCTTTTGAAATACTTTTTAAATTCCCAGCACCGTAGTTTATAATACCAACTCTTCTTATCATTTTGTTAACAATCCTACAATTTGTTGCAAGTTAACTTTTTTTTCTTGTAAGTATTTTCTGATAAACTCTACACATTCCACAGGCAACTGCGGGTTCCTAAAATATCCACTACCTATTTGCACAGCTTTCGCTCCTAAAAGAAAATATTCTATTGCATCTTCGCCAGAAATTATCCCACCACAACCTATAATGTCTATTTTAACTTTTTTAGCAACTTCGTAAACCCAGCGTTGAACCAGAGGTTTTATTGCAGGACCTGAAAAACCACCATAAATGTTGCCTAACTTAAAAGTTAAATTTTTGTAATCCACAGCAATACCTGTATAAGTGTTTGTTAAAGTTACACCATCATAACCAAGTGTTTTACACAAAGATGAAATTTTTACTACATCTGTCTCAGGCGAAAGTTTTGCAATTAACGGTTTTGAAACAATTTTACGTATACGAACAAGAAGTTTTTTAAGTTTATAAATATCGTAGAACCATTCACCTTTTGCTACGTTAGGACAAGAAAGGTTTAATTCATACCCGTCAAACACTTTATATTCTTGCAACTTTTCTACAATTGTGACAAACTCCTGTTCATTATTACCTAAAAAACTGGCAATTTTTTTACATTTTAACTTTTTAATATGTCCTAATTTAGATTTTATCCCGTCAACACCAGGATTTTCTAAACCTATTGAATTCAACATCCCATAGGAAAAATCAGTAACTCGTGGTGTTGGGTTACCTTTTGTTGGTTGTAAAGTAACAGTTTTAAACACCACAGCACCTAATCGGTTTAAAACAGACAAATTTTCCTCAGCAAACCCGCAGACTCCACTGGCTATCATTACAGGGTTAGCTAATTCTAAATTTCCAACTTTGCTAAATAAAAAATTTTTCATTCTGCTGTTGAACACCTGTTTTAACAACAAATTAGTTTAATCTTGGTCTTTTAAAATTTTGTCATAAATACTTTTACTTGGTAACCATACCTCGTTGATATAATCTATTTTATATTTTTCAGCAATTTGTTTTAGTTTTTGTCCTTTATTTCGTAGTTCAATGATATGTTGTAACAATTTATCTTTATCCTGTTGCGGGTCAGTAGCTAACAGTTTGGTATAAATCAACATTACCTGAATAATTTCCTTCCTTCCATACCCAGAAAACCATTTTTTTACCACATCAAAATTTAAACTGGAAACACAGCAAGAACTTACAAATCCTTCGTATTCTACAGAACTTGAATTTACCATGTATACCGTTGCGTCTTCTTGTAAACTTTCAAAATGAACATTGTTAACTGATGTGGTAGAACTTACCAGTGCCTTTTGTTGTTGTAAAAAATAGTTTATTATTTTTTCCACCATTTTGTCCTCGGAAATTTTATAAGTTTGTGTGGAAGATTCAAAACTTCCCGGAGTAAAACTTATACCAAACCCTACACTTACATCTTGCGAGATTAACTGTGTGTTCAAAAATGAAAAGAAAATTATTGTAAATATAAGATTAAAGTTTTTCAAACCGGAAGTTTATTTTCTCTAAAAAAATACATTAGCCTTTCAGTTTTTTTATTATCTTATCAAAATCAGCTAAAGAATAATAATAAATTACAATTTTTCCTTTAGCATTTTTTGTGTTCACAATTCTTACTTTTGTTCCAAGCAACCTGCCAAGATCAGATTCTAACTGTCGTATTTCTGGCAACTGTTGTTTTATACCAGACACTCTCTTGCGAGCAGATTTTAGATGACGAACTATTTCTTCAACATCACGAACTGTAAGTTTGTCTTGGACAATTTTTTCTGCAATTTCGTAAATCAGCCGTGTATCTGTTATACTTGCTAACGACCTTGCATGACCTGCAGAAATTGTCCCATCTTCAATCTGTTTCAACACATCTTCTGGTAAAGATAAAATCCGTAATGTATTTGTGATAACACTTCGTGTTTTACCTACAATTTTTGCAAGTTCTTCTTGTGTGATGTTGTATTCTTCTATAATTTTTTTATACGCGTAGGCTTCTTCTACAGGATTTAAATCTTCCCTCTGGATATTTTCTATTAACGAAATTAACATTTTTTGTTGTTCTGAAAGTGGTTTTATTATAACAGGAAGTTTATCAATACCAGCAATCTTCGCTGCACGATACCTACGTTCACCACAGACAATTTCATAATGTGTGTCATCCAACGGTGAAACAATTAACGGTTCTATCACACCAGAAGATTTTATAGATTCTGCTAATTGTTCAAGTTTTTCTTGAGAGAAATTTTTTCTTGGTTGCCATTTTGGCGGTGTCAACATTGAAATTGGTAACAGTTTAACTTCTTGTGTTTCAACACTAACTGCAGAAGAAGCTGTAGACAGTATACCAATATCTTTAGGTAATACCGAAATTAACGCTTCCAACCCTCTACCTAAATGTTGTTTCTTAGCCATAACATTAAAGTTTGTTGTTAGTAGCTAAAATTTCTTCTGCAAGTTTAATATACGCCTGGGTAATTTTTGAATTTTTGTCATAATCAAGCAACGATTTACCATAACTTGGCGCTTCTGCTGCACGAATACCACGAGGAATTATTGTGTTATAAACTTTATGTTGAAAATACTTTTTTACATTTTCTGCAATTTCTGCACTTAAAGAAGTTCTATTATCGTACATTGTCAAAACCACACCTTCAATATTAAGTTTCTTATTAAGATGTGTTTGTACAAGATTTATAGTTTTTAACAACTGTGCTAACCCTTCCAACGCAAAATATTCACATTGTATCGGTACTAGAACACTGTCACAACTTGATAACGCATTAATCGTAAGAAGGCCTAACGACGGCGGACAATCTATAAGGATATAATCATAAAGATCTCTAATATTTTCAACAGCATTTTTTAACCTATACTCGCGGTTCAACATACTCACAAGTTCAACCTCAGCACCTGTCAGGTCAATATGCGACGGTACAATGTCTAACCAGTCTACTGAGGTAGAAATTATCACTTCTTTAATGTCTAACTCACCTATAATTACATGATAGATATTTTTTTCGTTCAATGAACTATTTTTTACTCCAAGCCCGCTGGTAGCGTTTGCTTGTGGGTCAATATCTATCACAAGAACATTTTTAGCATAATATGCCAAACTTGCTGCAAGGTTTATGACAGTAGTAGTTTTACCTACACCACCTTTCTGGTTGGCTACAGTAATTATTTTGCTCATGACGAATTATCTTTTTTTTCTTCTTTATTTTCAGTGTCTTTCAAAAACAACGATAAAAACCTGTCTTCGTAATCTTTATACACACCCCATTTGTCAAGTTCTTGTTTTAGTTCTTTAGCATACTTTATATCTTTTGCTGCAGAGTTGAACAGTTCTTCTATTTTATTTTTAGCAGATTCAGGTAACGAAAATTTCAGTTTTTTTTCTAACTCTGACAACGAAATACCTCCAAAATTAAAATCAAGTTTTTTCCCGTATCCACTACCAAAATTAGACGATTCAAACTGTAAAATTAACTTTTGTGCTTTTTGGTTCAAATCAGCAAATAATTTTTTCATCATATTGTCAAATTTTGTAATATCTTTATAAACCTTGTCAAAATTAATCTCTAAAGATAAAAATTTCGTTAAGATAGAAAGAACTTTTAAACCTGCTTGCGGATTCTCAGTATCAAGCGCATACACCGGTATCTCTGTAAGAAAACAAACACCAGCAATACCAGCTTCTTTCGCTACTCCTAATATAACACCGTTCATTCCTTCAATACTTCCACCTTTTAAAATATGTTCCTTATAGTTTTCGTCAGTAGAGATAACTATCTCAGGGTCAGTTTTGGCAATGTATACATGAGGAATATCTGTATGTAAAACGTTTGAAGGAATACCTGCAAAAGTTATCAACATACTCGTCTTTAGTGTTACAGCAAAATCAACAATTTCTTTACTTAAAGAAAACATTAAATGTGGGAAAGGTTGAACATCACTTACAAAAAAAATTATATCTTTCTGCTGTGTCCTGTAAAGGTAAAATTTGTCGTCTAAAGGTATAGGAGAAAAAATTATTCCGTCAGAAACAATAACATTGTGTTGAACATAATATTTTTCCATCTCAATATGTGCAAATATTGAAGGTTTCAATGTGGAGATTAAATAGTTCACTACATAATTTCCTACCATACCTAACCCTGGCCAAGAACATATCATTATCGGAGATTTAAGTTTTACTCTACTTTTAGAAATTATCATAATTGCATCACCTCGTATCTATTTTTTATTTGCTAACAAACATGCTAACCGAATAAATTCTATTGTTATATCAGTTTTTAAAATAATACAATCTTTTTTATAAACTTGTAATGGGGTAAAGTTCAGTATCCCCTTAATTCCATAACTTACAACTTTATCAATCACTTCACTAGCAGCCTCTTGTGGAACTGTTACTACAGCAATATCAATTTTGTTGGATTTAACAAACTTGCCAAAAAGGTCAAAATGGTAGATTTTTATACCATTAATTTCTTTATTAACTTTTGTTTTATCAATATCAAACCCTGCTACAATGTTAAACTTATGTTTACTAAAACCTTGATATTTTAACAATGCTGAACCTAAGTTACCACAGCCTATTATTACAACATTCCAAGTTCTATTTATTCCTAACACTTTCTCAAGCGAAGAATGTAATTGTGAAATTTCGTATCCTTTACCACGAATACCAAACTGTCCTGCTGAAGCAAGGTCTTTACGAATTTTCGCATCGTTAATCCCTAACAAACCTGCTAAATCTTTAGAAGAAATAAATTTTTTGTCTGTTATACGAGATAAATATTGATAATACAAAGACAACCTCGTAATAGTTCTGTTAGACAGAATTTTTCTTTTCACAAAAATTTTAAAAAAATCTGAATTTAATATATTTTAAAATTTTTACTAAAAAAAACAATAAAATGCAATAGAACAACAAATTATAATAAACTTAAAATCCTAACTGGCCACAAGCAGCGTTTATATCTGTTCCGTAAGATTTCCTTACAAAAGTCAAAAAACCATAATTCAAAAGAAAATTTTTAAAATTTTCAATATTTTCTTTTTCCGAAGGAAACAAATTCTTAACTTTGTCTACTACATTGTAGGGTATGAGATTTATTTTAACTAATTTTGGTTTATTATTTGTTGCCATTTTTAACAGTTTAACTAGACCTTTGGCATCTTCAAGTGTGTCATTAAAACCTTTTATTAAAACATATTCTATTGTAAGTTTTGTATTTGTCTTTATAGCATAAAAAATTCCGGATTCTAAAATTTCTTTCACCCTGTAGGAACAATTTTTTACTAACTTATTTCTTTTTTCATCGTTATACGAATGTAAGGATATAGCTAGTTTTATATTAAACTTTTCTTCACATAAACGATAAATCTGTGGTACCATACCTATTGTTGAAACAGTTATATGCCTTTTACTTATGTTAAACATATCCGGGTTTAACAAAACCTTTATTGCCTTTGTTAAATTTTCAAAATTAAGTAACGGTTCGCCCATACCCATAAATAATACACCGTTTATTTTACCAACTTCGCGTTCCAGCTGTAAAATTTGTGTTACAATTTCTTGCGAAGTTAAGTTCCTTATAAACCTTTCTTTACCTGAGTTGCAAAAAATACATCTAATAGGACAACCTACTTGGGTTGAAACACAAATAACTTTACGGTTTTCTTTCGGGATAAATACTGTTGGTACAAAATATCCCTCTTCAGTTACAAAATTAAACCTTATTGTTCCGTCAAGTTGTGAAGTTTGTTGAGTAGCTAGCTTAAGTGGACTAAGAGTAAAACTTTCTTCTAATCGATACCGTAATTTTAAAGGTAAATCAGTTAGTTTAGAAAACTTATCTACTTTTCGCTGATACACTCCGTGAAGTATCTGTTTTATCTGGTAAGGTTTCAATACCAAACCATAACTATTAAACAACTCTAATAATTCTTGTTGCAATAAACCTATAACAGTTTTGTTTAACATTTAATTAATCCTTTAACCGAGTAAATTTCCGTATAATATATAAAAACAAACTAATGAATTCAATATGATTATACTAACACTTGATTTTTTATACTACAAGTTTATATAAAAAATTACTATGACAAAAATGGATAAAAATATCGTCCCTGACAGAACAATAGACTGTAGAGGTTTATTTTGTCCAATGCCTGTTGTGAAAACAAAAATAGAATTAGAATCAATGAAAATCGGCGAACTGTTGGAAGTGATATCTGACGACCCAGGGTTTGAAAAAGATTTCCCTTCTTGGTGTAAAATTTCAGGCGAAGAATTTGTAGATCTGATTAAAGAAGGAAATGTTTTTAAAGGATATGTAAGAAAAAAGAATTTATAGAATATAAATATCATAATGAACTCTTCTGGTTTCTCTTACCATTTGTTATCAACAAAAATTTTACAAAAACTTTTGTCACAAGAAAAAGAAATTGTTATTTTTGAAACATTGAAATTTGACGAACAAAATTTCCGTTCATATATTTTTTTGTCACCTAAGGGAAAATTAGTCTTGAACGAAAACGGTTCTATAAAAGATTTTTTTGTGAAATTAGAGACGTTGCTGAATAAAGGATATTACTTAGCAGGTTTTTTTTCTTACGAACTTGGATATTTTTTAGATTATAAAGGACAAAAACCACAAAATTTAGATTTCCCATTAGCATTTTTTTATGTCTTTCAAAAACCTATAATTTTTGACCACAAAACAGGTAAGTTCTTAACCGAAGATAAAGAAAAGTTATCTGCTGTTTTTACAAAATATCCTTTAAGTAAAAACAACAATAAGTTTAGTATAACAAATTCTAAATTAAACATTTCACAACAAGAATATATCCTCGCAGTAAACAAACTAAAACATTATATTTCTTATGGTGAAACTTATCAAGTAAATTATACCATAAAAACAAAATTTAATTTCAAAGGTTCAATTTCCGGTCTATACACTAAACTTAGACAAACACAAAAAGTTTCCTACGCAGCAGTAATAAAAACTGAAGAATTTATTATTCTTTCTTTTTCTCCAGAACTGTTTTTTAGAAAACAGAATGATCTCATCACTGTAAAACCTATGAAAGGCACAATCTCTCGTGGGAAAAATATTTACGAAGATACTATACAACAAAATAAACTTTACCACAGCATAAAAGATAAAGCAGAAAATCTCATGATTGTAGACCTTTTACGTAACGACCTTGGAAAAATCTCGCCCTACGGAAAAGTTAACACTTTGAAACTTTTTGAAATAGAAAAGTATGAAACTTTGTTCCAAATGACTTCAACTATACAAACAAATGTTAATCCTAAAATATCTTTGTATAAAATTTTTAAATCAATTTTTCCTTCAGGGTCGGTAACCGGCGCACCTAAAATAAGAACTATGCAGATAATAAAAGAAATTGAAAAAGAACCAAGAAAAGTTTATACAGGCGCAATCGGATTTTTCACACCAAAAAAAGATGCTGTGTTTAATGTCGCTATAAGAACAGTTTTAATTAACCGAGACGGTTCTGCAGAGATGGGTATTGGCAGTGGTATTGTCGTAGATTCTCAAACACACAAAGAATTCGCAGAATGTAACTTAAAAAGTATGTTCCTATTTAAAAATATCCCTAAGTTCAGGTTAATTGAAACAATTTTGTACACTTCAAATTTTGATAAAGAAATAAAAAATTTCCATAAGTTAAATTTAAACATAACAAAAAATAATTTCCAGCATGGATATTTTTTGCTTGACTACCATATTGAACGAATAAAAAATTCTGCATTATATTTCGGTTTTAAATTTGACGAACAAAAAGTGATTTCAAAACTTATAAAATTAAAATCGTTACTTGAACCTAATAAATTTTACAAAATAAGATTACTTTTATCTTACGAAGGTAAGATAAAATTAGAGTTTTACAAAATCCAGCAAGAAATTTTTTGTTCTTCAGAAATTGTTCTGTTGGGAGTATCATCTAAAACTGTTGATAAAGAAGATGTTTTTTTATATCATAAAACTACAAACCGCAGAATTTATAACAACGAATATAAAAAATGTATTCTTTCAGGATGTTTTGATATAATTTTTAAGAACCAAAATAACGAAATTACAGAATGTTCTAAAAGTAATATCTTTATTTATTCCAAAGGCAAATACTACACTGCGCCAATAAACTCTGGTTTGTTAAACGGAGTAGTCAGACAATATTTAATTAATATGAATAAAGAAAAAATTATCCAAAAACCTTTGTTTATTACTGACATTCTTTCAGCAGAAAAAATTTTTATCACAAACGCTATAATCGGAATAAGAGAAGCAAAATTGAAACAATCTTTTTGTACCTAAAAAAAAGGAGGGGATTGTATGCCCTGTGTATATTTAGATAACCATTCATCTACAAAATTAGACCCTGAAGTAATAGAAACAATGTTGCCATATTTTAAAGACTTGTATGGTAACCCACAAAGTCTCCATGAGTTGGGAATAAAATCTAAACAAGGAATTGATACTGCAAGAAAACAAGTAAGTGAACTTATTAACTGTTCTGCTGAAGAGATAATTTTTACCTCTTCAGGATCGGAAGCAAATAATCTTGCAATAAAAGGTGTTGCTATGGCATACAAAGATTATGGTAAACATATCATTGTTTCTTCAATTGAACATTTGTCAGTTTTATATTCTGCCCGTAGATTAAAACAACTGTTCGGGTTTGAAATAAGTTTTTTACCAGTGGACAATTATGGTATTGTAAAAATTGACCAATTAAAAAATTTGTTACGAGAAGATACAACTCTTGTTTGTGTGCAACTTGCAAACCCTGAAATTGGAACAATACAGCCTATAAAAGAAATTGCACAGGTAATAAAAGAATTTAATGCTCAAAAGAAAAATGGAAAAACTTTCCTACATTGTGATGCAGTGTCAGGCTGCGGAATTATACCAGTAGATGTAAAAGAATTAGAGGTTGATACTCTGTCGTTATCTGCAGCACAGTTTCACGGGCCGTTAGGTGCCGCTGCGTTGTATGTAAAAAAAGGAGTTCGTGTTGTTCCTCAAATTGACGGAGGAATACAAGAAAACGGTCGTCGAGCAGGTACAGAAAATGTCCCTTGTATAGTAGGTTTAGGTAAAGCAGCAGAAATCGCAAAACTTCAAATGGAACAAAATTATAAAAAACTTGTCTCTAAAAGAGACAAAATTATTTCTGAACTACCTAAAAAAATTGAGTATGTTTACCTAAATGGACACCCAACTCAACGTCTGCCTAATAATGTAAATTTTTCTTTTGAATTTGTTGAAGGAGAAAGTATAGTACTTTTATTAAACCTAAAAGGAATTTATGTAACAAGCGGTTCTGCATGTAGTTCAAAAGCGTTGAAACTTTCTCACGTGTTAGAAGCAATTGGTATAGACCCTGCTGTAGGACAAGGGTCCGTAGTTTTTACTTTGTCAAAATACACGACAGAAGAAGAAATAGATTATTTATTAACTAACCTACCACCAATAATTGAAAGATTGCGAAGTTACTCACCACTATATTCTCACTTTTTAAAAACAGGTACACGAATGGTTGCAGGACCAGGAACTGACTATGAACATCATCACGAACATGAAGAAAAATGAAAAAAAATAATGTTATACAAGTTTTAGAAATTTTAAAGAAAAATAAAAATAAATTTATCTCAGGAGAAAAAATATCTACACAATTAGGTATATCCCGTGTCAGTGTTCATAAAATTGTTCATAACTTAATTTCTGAAGGATATAAAATTTTTTGTAGCAAAACCCGCGGGTATAAGTTTATTTCCTCATCTTTAATTTCTCCTGAAGAATTATTGAACACAAAAATATCAGTAATAAAAAAAATTTATTATTACAGAAAAGTCTCTTCTACAATGGATATCGCAAAAGAAATTGTTATAAAAAATCCTAATGAAGACAAAATTCTTATCTTAGCAGAACAACAAACTCATGGTAGAGGACGAATACAACGAAAATGGTTCTCACCTAAAGGAGGACTGTACTTTTCTTTAATTCTAAAACCACAGGTTTCACCACAGGAAATTTTTTTTATTAACTATATATTTTCTTCTTGTGTAACTGAAACAATAAGAAAAGATTTTTCCATCCAAGTGACTACAAAATGGCCTAACGATGTAGTATTCAAAGATAAAAAAATTTGTGGAATACTTGTTGAAACAGATACAGAAATTGACAAAGTTAACTGGGTAATAGTAGGTGTAGGAGTAAACCTCAACATACCACAAAAATTTTTTACTCAACATAAACTAAATGCAACATCTGTTCTTTCTATCACAAAACAAAAAGTGGATATCACAAAATTTTTAATTTCATTATTCCAAACTGTAGAGAAATATTACGAATTGTTTGAACAAAAAAAATTTGATATGATTATACAAAAATGGTATAGTTTCTCTTCCACTATAGGACAAAAAGTTAAAATATTAACCCAAAATAATATTATCAAGGGTAAAGCAATAAATGTCTCACCACAAACAGGAGCGTTAATTGTAGAGACACCATCAGGAACAAAAGAAGTTCTCTGCGGAGATTGTATACATTTAAGATAACCTTTGGATATTTCATAAGTTATCCACAAAAAATTTTTTTTAATTGTTGACTTCTGTTAACCAATTTTTTATTTTTAGTTAACAAATAACCAACCCTATTTCCCCCCTCTATTAAGAGGGAACCAAATGGGTGTGTCCCCCTCTATCAAGAGGGGACTAAGGGGTGTGTTCCCCTCTACCAAGAGGGGA
>CALJEJ010000073.1 GCA_938074745.1 uncultured Endomicrobiia bacterium | reverse complement strand
ATAACGGAGAGGGAGGGATTTGAACCCTCGGTGGGACTTTTTAGGCCCCACACACGATTTCCAGTCGTGCTCCTTAAACCACTCGGACACCTCTCCATTATAGAAACTTTTTTATCACTGCCATAATTTTTTTAATTGCTAAATACCTATGACTTACCAAATTCTTTTCTTCAGTTGAAAGTTCAGCAAAAGTTTTTTCTTTTGGTGGGTAATAAAATACAGGGTCGTAACCAAACCCGTTTTTCCCTATAGGAGTAAAGGTTATATATCCTTTTACTTCACCAGTTCTGGTATAACACTTATTTTTTTGTGGAAGATAAAAACAAATTACACAGACAAATTTTGCAGTACGTTTCTCCCACGGGACACCTTCAAGTTCTTTTAAAAGTTTTTTATAATTATCTTCATAAGTTGCAGTATGAACATCTTCTCTTTCATCTGCGTATCTTGACGAGCGCACTCCAGGTAAACCATTTAAATAATCTACAAAGAGGCCTGTATCGTCACTTATACAAGGTAATCCGGTAAAATTTCCTACGACTTTTGCCTTTTTTATTGCATTTTGTCTCAAAGTTTCTGCATCTTCTTCTATTTCAGGAATATTGTCAAAATCTGTCAAACTTAAAATTTCAAATTCGCATTTAAGATTAGTCAAAATTTTTTTTATTTCTTTAATTTTATCTTTATTTCGTGTAGCAAGAACTAATTTTTTCATAAATATTCTAATATTTAATAACTTTTTTATTTCCACTCAATAACTTTTTTTCTAACGAAATAATTTTTTGTATTTCTTTTATTCCGAGATGAATCAAACTTTCTATAACTTTTAAAGATACTGTTTGTTTTTCTGCAGTGTATTGTAATTCAACAAACTCGTTATCTTCAGTTATCACAAGTGTCATATCCACTGCTGCTTTGTTATCTTCCTCTTTAGAAAGGTCGACAACTTTCTTTCCATCAACGATACCTACAGATATACTGCCAATAAACTTTTTTATCGGCATTTTATCTAATTTTTTTTGTTTTACTAAAGTAGAAAACATATCATATATAGCAATAAAAGAACCGTTAATTGCAGCGGTTCTAGTACCACCGTCAGCTTGTAACACGTCACAATCCACTACTACTGTATAAGGACCTATAGAATCCAAATCTACCACAGCACGTAACGACCTACCAATAATACGTGAAATTTCTTTTGCACGGCCACTGGTTAGTTGTTGTTGTCGTGGGTTACGTAGTTCAGTTGACTGAGGTAACATAAAATATTCGGCAGTGATCCAGCCGGAAGTTGTACCTTTTAAGTGAGGCGGTTGACCTTGTTGTATAGTAGCGTTACATAAAACTTGTGTATTCCCCATACAGAATAAACACGAACCTAACGCAAACTTGTTGTATTTACGGACAATCTTAATTTCCCTCATAAAATTTTGTCTTATTTATTTAAATATAAACATCTATCAATTAATCAAAAATTACAGTTGTTGATAATATCGTCTAATTTTTTCTATTTTTTCTTTTGTAAGAAGATATTTTTCTTTGACTTTTTCAACTTCGTTTTGAGGTGCTTTAGTTAAAAATTCAAAATTATTAAGTTTTTGTTCAAGCGAAATAAAGAACTTTTCTGTTTCTTCAATTTCTTTTTTTAGTCGTTGTTTTTCTTTTTCAAGATCAATAATTTCTTCAAGCAAAACATATAATTCTAAAGTACCGAATTCTTTTGTAATTTCAAAAACTGCTGTTGCTGAATGTAATGGTTTTTTAAATTCGTCAGTATATTTATTAACAAAACAAATGTCGTTGATTAAACTCAGCCGAATGATATAATGTGAATAATTTTTTATTGTATCTAAAATTTTCTGATTTTCTGCTACTATTATAATGTTCGGTTTTATATTAAGTGGTAATTTAAATTCATTGCGGATACTTCTTATTTCAGAAATTATATTTTTTATCACATTATAACTTAAGACTTTGAAATTATCAAATTCAAGTTCAAACTCTTCAGCAAATTTTGTATTTAAAATACTTTCTTTTTCTTCTTCATCAAAAAACGATTTTATATTTTGATATATATATTCTGTAAAAAATGGTATGATTGGATGCAATAATTTTAAAATTTTGTTTAAGATAACCAACAACAAACCTAAAGTTGTAACTTTTCTTTCATCTTTTTGAAGATCAATCTTTGCTGTTTCTAAATACCAATCACAAAATTTAAACCATACAAATTCATATAACTCATGTGCAATTGTACCTAACAGATATTTTTTATAATATTGTTTAATTTTTGTAATCAACAGATTTAACTCATACACAATCCATTCTTCAGCGATGTTTAAAGAACTTGTTTTTAAACTACTAAAATTTTTTATCCAATCTTTAATTAATTGAACATCCTGTTGTGAAATGTTCATTAATATAAATCTTGTCATATTATAAATTTTATTCATAAAATTCCGAGATAAAACAAAACTTTCTTCTGACAGATGTATATCTCTTCCAGCAGTTGTTGATGATACTAAAGTAAACCTCAAGGCGTCTGTTCCATATTTTTCTACAACATCTAACGGGTCTATTACATTACCCAACGATTTTGACATTTTTTTACCATGTAGATCTCTTACAATTCCATGAACAAACACTTCTTTAAACGGTACTTCGTTTAAAAAATGTAATCCCATCATTATCATCCTTGCAACCCATAAATAAAGAATTTCATATCCTGTCACCAATATTTGTGTAGGATAATAATATTTTAGTTCAGCATTATTTTCGTTCACACCCCAACCAAAAACAGAAAATGGCCACAAAGCAGACGAAAACCATGTGTCTAAAACATCTTCATCTTGAACTATATTTTCAGAACCACAGTAAGGACAAGATTGTAAATTTTCTTCTGAAACAATAATACCATTTTTAGTTTCACATTCTTGAGTTTTCATTTCTTTACAATAATAGACTGGTATTCTGTGTCCCCACCAAATTTGTCTTGAAATACACCAGTCTTTTATATTTTCTAACCAGTTCAAAGTATGTTCTTTCCAATTTTCTGGATAGTAGCTTACTTTACCTTCTTTTATTGCATTGTAAGCTTTCCGTGCAATATCTTGCATTTTTACAAACCACTGTTGTGAAACTAAAGGTTCTATTACAGTAGAACATCTATAACATACACCGACATTATGTGTATAATCTTCAACTTTTTCTATTAAGCCTAACGAAGTTAAATCTTCTACAACTTGTTCTCTACATTTGAACCGTTCCATACCAGTGTATTTACCTACATTTATCATTCTACCATCTTCATCAATAACTTTAAAGATTTCCAAATTATGTCGTTGAGCAATTTCAAAATCTGTGGTGTCGTGAGCTGGGGTAACTTTTACTGCTCCTGAACCAAACTCAGGGTCTACCACATCGTCAGAAACAATTTTTATTTCACGGTTCATCAATGGCAATATTGCTGTCTTACCAACAAAATTTTTATATCTTGCATCTGTAGGGTTCACAGCTACTGCAGTATCGCCGAGCATTGTTTCAGGACGGACTGTCGCTACTACTATAAATCGTGAATTATCTTCTTTCAACGGATATTTTATATACCACAATTTACCTTTTTGTTGTCTATATTCAACTTCAATATCAGCGAGTGCTGTGTTACACCTAGGACACCAGTTGACAATCCTGTCCCCACGATAGATATATCCTTCGTTATATAATCTTATAAACGCTTTGTATACAGCTTTTGAACAAACATCGTCCATAGTAAACCTTGTACGAGACCAGTCACATAAACAACCAAGTTTTTTTAACTGCATCAATATAGTATCACCGGTTTGTTCTCTCCAGTGCCACATATATTCTAAAAATTTTTCTCTACCGAGATGATTTCGTGTTTTTCCTTCTTTAAGCAACAACCGTTCTACTACGTTTTGAGTTGCAATACCGCCGTGGTCTGTCCCAGCAACCCATAACGTATTGTACCCGTTCATTCTTGCATAACGAATTATCACATCTTGTAAGGTATTATTTAACGCATGACCCATATGTAACGCGCCAGTAATATTCGGTGGAGGAATTACTATTACAAACGGTTGCTTATTTAAGTCAATTTCACTATGTTCTAACTTTTTTGTTTGCCAAAAATTATAAATTTTTTCCTCTACAATTTTAGGATTATAGGTTTTTTGTAATTCTATATCTTTCATAAGTTGCTATCTACAATTTCTTTTTCTTTACGGACTTCTGGAATTTTTATTATTAACCTATCTTGTTGTTCTAACAATTCAGTAAGTTTATGTATCAACTGTTGTTTTTTGTCAACTATCATATTTATTATCTCAGAAAATTTCTCATATATTTGTTTCTCAGTAGTTTGTATTTCAAAATCAAACTTTTCAATTTCAGTTTTAACAAACATTATTTTTTTTACGATTTCTTGAATACCACACTGGAAAGTTTCTAACTGTTCATTTTGGACAACAAGTTTACTTTTTTGTAATTCTTCTTCAGCACGAAGTTTACGTGTAGTTTCTAAAACATCTTCTTTTTGCTGAGTTATTTGTTGGATTAAGTTATACATCATTGTTTCAAATTCTGTGTGTGATTTGGCAATATCTTTGCGGATACGTTGTTCTCGGATTTCACTGCGTCGTTTAAGTTCGTTAATTTTATCATTATATTTTTGTAAATCATACTGTATTTTTTGTTTCATCTGTTGTACTTTTTGTTTATATTCTTCTACTGTTGTTTCTAAATAGCTAATGTTTTTTCTTATATTAGTTTCTAACTCTGTTTTCTTTTTATTAAATTCAATTTTTTCTTTATTAAGTTCCTGTTGTAACTGTTTTTGTTTTTTAGAAAATTCGTTTTGTAATTTTCGTTCAATTAAAACTAGTCTTTCTTTTCTTTTTTGCAAAGTTTCAATACGTTTTTCTAACCTTGAGATTTCTGATTTATAAAACTTTTCTTGTTGTTGCCAAGAATTCGTCAGCTCAACTATTTGTTTTTCAGTAACAAGTTTTAACTGTTTTATTTGGTTAGCCTTTTGTGTTATTAAAGTTCTGTATTCGGATTGTAACTGTTCATATTCTTTATTTAACCTTTCAATTTCCATAGTAAGAAACTGTTCTTTTGATTTTAAAGATTCAATTTCATACTGCCGGGATTTTATATTTTTAAGTTCTGTGTTAAGTTGATTAATAATTGAAGTTTTTTGTTGTTGTTCTTGTGCTATTGTAGACAAAACTTTCTTAAGTTGAGTAGTTAACGTTTCTACTTCCTGTTTTAATGTATCTATATTATCTTTTAACAAAAGCAATTCAGATTCGTTTTTTTGTTTTATTGAAGAGAACCATTGTTCAAGTTCAGCAGATTTTTTTAACAACACTTCATCCAAAAACTTTATTTTTTGTTGCATATTTATTTGGGTATTGTTATATGCCTGCTCTATTTTTTCTAAAACACGAGTTTTTTGCACTACTTCAAGTTGTAATTTTGACAATAACTCTTGTGGATATTTTGTTTTCATATCTTCTAATACTTTAGTAAGATTTGTTATTTCTGAGTTATATTTTGAGAGAAGTTTTGTGTATTCTTGTTGTTGTCGTTCTATCTCCTTTTTTAGATATTCACGTTGTTTTAACAAACTCTCATAATCTATTTCCAGCATCTGTTTTATTTCTGAAAATATTGCCCAAGTAGAAGCAATTTGTTGTTGAAGTTCAGTTTTTTTATTTTCTTGTTGTGTTTTTACTTGAAGAAGACTGTTTTCTAACGACATAAGTTGGGTTTTTAGAAGTTCTATTTCTTTAACAATTTCTGCTTTTGTTTTTATAGATACAGCATTGTGTATTTGCAACAATTTTTGGTTGATTTCGTTTGTCCTTTGCATAATTTCTGCATAGAGTATAGATAAGTCTTCTTCATAATTTGGATTAGCTGGATATTGACTTTTTTGAATTTTTTTTGAAAACGTTAGTTCTTCTTTGACAGATTTTTTAAGCCTAAGAATATAAAAAATTGTTTCTATTAATACCAAGATTGAAAAAATAATGAATATATGCATATATTATTTTTTTAGTAGAATAAGATTCCTTAATGTGGAAAACTTTTTTACAGCAACAAATTTTTCACGATTTTTGTTAACCTTTTTATCTTTAATTAAAACGATACTCACAGTGGATAACTAATCAAACAATTCACAAACCATAATTTTATCTTTTTGGTTTTACAAATTATCCACAGAAATTTGTTGTTATCCACAAAATATCCAAAAAAGAATTTTTAAGTATCAAAAATTATTGTAGTTGTATATTCATTATTAAATTTTTCAATTTTTATATTATGAAAAGTAGCAGCCTTGAGTTCAAAAAGTGTTCCATGGGAAACGTGGTTATAAATCTGACCTTTACAAATATATCTTAATTGACAAAACTCTTTTTCTTTTATTAAATTTTTTATTTCAAACTTACAAAACAAAAGTTTGTTAACAAAAGTTTGGTATAACAAATCATTTAAAAAACTTACAAGCAATGTTTCAATATCAACTTCTTTAAGTTCGTTAGTGTACACTTTCTCATCCAAGATATTATAAAATTTTTCACAGATAATGTTGTACATCCCTAATGCTGCGTTTACAAAAAGTTCTTCTACTGTTTTTGCATAAACTCTTATTCCGACATCTGCCGTGTGATCTATAAATTCAAACTTTTTTTGTGTCATATTGTTTAGAAACTATTTATAAAATTTTTGTTTCAAAATAAATAGTTGAAATAATAATACAGATTTTGATAGAATATAAAACAAATTAATGCTAAAATTTTAAAACATATGCAAGAAAAAAAACTTGTAGTTGTGTTAGATGACGAGGAAAATATATTAGAAATTATAAAAATAAATTTAACAAAAGAAGGTTTTGATGTTTATTGTTTTGAAACGCCAAAAAAATTTTTTAATTTTCTTCAAGAAAAAATCCCTGATTTAATAATTCTTGACATTATGCTTCCGCAGATGGATGGCTTTGAAATTTGTAAGAAAATAAAATCAGACCAAAGGTTAAGTTCTGTTGCTATAATTTTTCTTTCAGCAAAATCTGAAGAAATTGATAAAGTTTTAGGGTTAGAACTTGGTGCTGATGATTATATTACAAAACCTTTTTCAGTAAGAGAACTTATTGCAAGAGTAAAGACAGTCTTAAGACGACAGGATATAAAAAAAGAAGGTAAAATTATAAAAGTTGGTAATATTTTATTTATTAATCCTGAAACATATGAAGTTTATGTTGAGGATGAAAAAATTGATCTTACCACAACAGAATTTAAACTACTTTTAGTACTTGCAGAAAATAAAAATAAAGTTTTAACAAGAGACAAACTTTTAGATTATCTTTGGGGGACACAAAAGGCTGTTATTGACAGAACCATAGATGTTCATATCACTCATCTAAGAGAAAAATTAAAAAAAGCAGGTAAGTTTATAAAAAATATTCGTGGTGTCGGATATAAAATTTCTGAATGACCAACTCAATTTTTTTAAAAATTTTAAAGTCATACATTGTAATTTTAATCATATCAATTTCTTTTCTTCTTTTTTTAAAAAAAGAGATTAAAAATTACTATATAGAAACACTCATATCAAAACTTAAGGATTTAAACTACACAATTTCACAGATAATAAAATCAACAGATACTAAAAATTTTTCCAACCTTAACTTTATAACAAAAAGTTTAGCTGAAAAATTAAAAATAAGAATAACAATAATAAATAAAGATAAAGTTGTTTTATCAGATTCTGAATATGACGATTTTTTTACGGACAAAAATTTTCCTGAATTAGAAGAAGTTTTTAAAAAAGGTATAGTAACTTCTATAAGATATAATCCTACAATAAAAGAAGATGTGGTTTATGTTTCAAGTTTGATAGAGAAAGAAAACAATTCTTTTATTTTAATAACAAGTTGTCATTTAAAAGATTTAAAAACTTTAATAAGAAAACTTGTAATAAATATTTTACAGTTTTTGTTTTTAGTTGTTTTGATAGTTATTTTAATTGTTTTTATGGTTTCACATTCTATAACAAAGCCGATATCACAACTTACTCAGGTAACAAAAAAAGTTGCAGAAGGTAATTTTGATACAAAAGTTTCTTTTTCTACAAAAGATGAATTTGAGGTATTAGCAGAAAATTTTAACACTATGGTTTCAAGTATAAAAAATTTGATAAAAGAAGTTTCTTTTCAAAGAGATAAAATAAAAAATATATTTTCTTCAATTCAAGAAGCAGTTGTTTTGTTAGACAAAGATGGGAAAATTATTTTTTATAATGAAAAGTTTAGAGAGTTATGTAAAATCTTTCCTGAAGGAAGAAATTATTTAGAAGTTTTAATTTCTTCAGAGTTTAATGAAATTGTAAAACAAGCAATAAAAGAAAATAAAAATCTACTTAAAGAGATTAACATTTTAGATAAAATATATCTTTGTAGTATAAGTTTCATCTCAGATGAAGAATTAGTTGTATTGTTAGCAGATATAACAGAACACAAACAACTACAGACGCTAAAAAAAGAGCTTGTAAGCAACATCACACATGAACTAAAAACTCCGCTTGCTATCATTAAAGGTTTTGCTGAAACAATTTACAGTGAAATTGCAAACAAAGAACATAAACATTATATTGAGAAAATAATTTTTAACACAGATAGGTTAATAAGAATTGTTAATGATTTAACTACATTGTCACAACTTGAGTATAAAGAATTTAAACTTGAAATAGAAGATGTTGATTTAGAAAAATTGGTTAATACAATTAAAGAAATTTTTGAACAAAGTATAAAAGATAAAGGTTTAGAATTTAAAATTGAACTTCAGAGGAATCTTAAAACAATAAAAGCAGATAATTTTAGGCTTCAACAAGTTTTGATAAACTTAGTTGAAAATTCTTTAAGATATACAGATAAAGGATATATAAAGATTTTAGTTGAACAAGATCTTAAAAATACCTATATAGAAGTAGAAGATACAGGTATAGGTATACCTAAAGAATATCATTCAAGAATTTTTGAACGATTTTTTGTAGTTGACAAATCAAGGTCAAGACAGACTGGTGGAACAGGGTTGGGTTTATCTATAGTAAAACATATAATAGAACTTCACAGAGGTGAAATTTTTTTATATAGCGAGCCAAATTTGGGAACAAAATTTAGGATAATATTAAAAAATGAGTTATAGAGTTCTTCCATATTACTTCTATTCTTAATTTCCCCCTCAAATAATTCAAAATATTTCTTAACACAAAATTAATTTTTTGTTTATATTGTCTTAATATTT
>CALJEJ010000072.1 GCA_938074745.1 uncultured Endomicrobiia bacterium | reverse complement strand
CTTATCTATCAGGTTCATTTGTTGTTCTTTTAACATATTGTTTTTTTGAAAAAATTACTTAAATAATAAGATTAAGCAATATACTAACAATTGTTCCAACAAATAACGTTAAAAAGATAATCTTTAGTGTATTTTTTTTTGCTCCCATTTCTTTTAGTTCTGTTAACTTTTCAATGCTACTTCAACGCAGAAAAAAAATATCTCACCTCCTTTCTTTTGGGGAGCAACAAATATTTCTATCCCACCCATATTCTCAAAACAACAGTCCAATTATTGTTTGAACCTGTAAATTGTCCGATTTGTTATTTAAACCAAACACAAAACCTACTGCAGACCAGATGTTCTTACCTTTAAAAGAAATCGTAGGACCAAGTAAATGTTTATCATCTTTTAGGTCACCTTTAACTTCCACACCTAAACGCAAAACATCGTTTATCAAAGGATAACTCAACCCAGATGCATATGCTACTTTCCAGTCCTTTTCTTTTGTACCTGTTTTATAATATTCCTCAGGAATAATGTTAAAAGCTATATTCAAATCACCAATATCTTTTGCAAGTATCAGTTTTGTTTCCCATTTATCAGGATAACTTCTATCTGCTTGGATTTTGTATTCAACATAAAGCAACGGGTCTACAAAAAATCTGTCTTTGGCAGCAAGTTTATACCTTGTTCTAAGTTTTACTTCATCAAATTTTGTTTTGCCATCTGTTGCTTTGTAACTATCTACAAGATAAAGAGAAAAATCCCAGCGGTTAGTTAGACCAACTTCAATCTCTATCTGCCTTTTCCATTTTGCTGTGTCGGGTTTTGATAAATCAGGTTGGTCCATACGAGTATAAAACTCAAGTTCTGCTTTACCAGGCAGCATAGTTATAAACTGGTATGTCCATGCGTAGTAACGAAAATCAGCGTAAGACAACGAAACCGCGCCTAAAATTAATGTACTGATTATCATCAACATTATTTTGTTCTTCATTTGTTGTTCCTCCTTTTTTGTTGATTAAAATTTGCTTTTCAGTGTGTCTAAAAATAATGATCACCTCCTTTCCGAGACTGATTTGAAAAGCACTTCTACTTTATAGATATTGATTATCATTATCATCATTAGTTTAAAAAATAGGATATATTAGAGTAAATGCAATGGCGTCAATATAATCTGTATTTTTACCATAGACGGTCTTTTGATACCCCAGTAAAAATTGAACTTTTTCTGTGCTATAACCAACTCCAAAACTTAATATGCCACTTTCAATCATACTACTACTCCTTCTCTGAAATTCGGACAAAAATTTCATCTGCAATAGATTCATCAACAGCGAATTGACTGTTACCTATTTGAAAAAGGAATGAAGGAAAGCTTTGTAATAGAGTAATCTCTTTACCTGGCAGAACTCCCATAGCCATCATTTTTTGTAATTTCCTCTGGTCAGTAGAATGGATGTAGGCGATTTTACCTTTCTCGCCAGGAGATAATCGTGATAGTGGAGAAATTATCCGTAAATGTGGTATTTTACCTTCACAACATTTCCCTTGTGGAATAGGGTTGCCGTGCGGACAAACCTTGGGATGTCCTAATAAGGTACAGATATAGTCATCTATACCTTTTTGAAGCAGATGTTCAAACTTGCAGGCAGTTTCATTAATCAATTCATCTTTTACATCCAGAACGTCTACTAAAAGACGTTCTGCTAAACGGTGTCTTCTGACAATATCCTGTCCTTCTTTTTTGCCTTGAGGAGTTAAATTGATAATAGATTGTCCTGTGAGATTTATTAAATTATTTTCAAGCAATTCCTTTAAATATGTGTCATCTTCTTTAATTCCTAATTTTTCAAGGGTAACTTCTTGGATTTTTTTCTCTTCAGAACTTATCCAGAGCGTTTCTAAAATTTCTTCTGCTTTATCGCTTAACATTTTTTCTGTTCCTCCTTTCTTTAATTTTTTTTAACCAATCCGGTTCAGCCGGCCATTCGTAACCACAATTTGGACATCTAATCAATTTACAATTTTTGACTAAAGGACAACTCTGGCAAACCGGTATACTTTCTTTTTCATCAAACTCATAACCACATAAATTACATTTCATAATTTGACTCCTAAAATATTCAATAACATGTTTAAAAAGAAACCTATAATAAAAGCAAAGAAAAAGATGAATACAGAGATACTAACACCAACCTTCCAACCTCTTTCTTTTATATTTATTAAAAACTGGGCTATACAAGGCAAGAAAAGGGTCATTGTTACTACTGCCACAACTAATTGATTACCACTTAATAATCCTGCCTTATTTATATCATAGAGGCCAGCAGCACCGTAGTCCCTTCTAAAAAAACCAAACAAGTATGCAACTGCTGTTTTTTCGGGCAAGTCCAGTAGTTTTACTGGATAACTCAAAAGTTTAATCACTAGTTCAAAGATACCAGTAAGTTGACCAAACCAAATAAGGACACTGGCAAGGATGAAAAGAGGAAATACCTCCTTAAAATACCAGGTCATTCTTGTGTATGTTTTAATTAAGACATTGGATATTTTTGGTAATCTTAGAGGTGGAACTTCAATAAAAAATATTGGCTGTTCTCCAGGCAGAATCCTTTTTGCAAGAAAACCAGTAAATAAGAATACCATAGATATTACACTCAACCATACAAACAATGCTTTTGGATTGTTCTCAAATAATGCAAAAATTACTCCTAATTGAGCAGAACAGGGTACTGCCAACGCAAGAAGTATAGTTGCCATAATTCTTTCTCGTTTTGTTGGTAATGTCCTGGTAACTATTGTTGCCATTGTATCACAACCAAGTCCTAATACCATTGGAATAACTGCTCTTCCTGAAAGTCCTATTTTTTTAAATACTCTATCAATTAACATTGCCAAACGAGGTAAATAACCTGTGTCTTCTATAACAGCAAACACAAGAAAAAATGTTGACACTATAGGAAGAATAATTGCAATAGCATATCTTATACCTAATGTAATAACTCCATACTCACCGACAAAGAGCTCCTGGATTACTTTCCAGGGAATAACCCTGCTGAATATCTCTGTAACAAATGGATTTATATTGTTTTCAAATATATCAGTCTCAATAAAATCAACTATTGTTCCTGCACCAAACTCTCCAACAAACTTGTATAATCCAAAATAGAGAACTGCTAATAGAATTGGAATTCCAGTCCATGGGTTCATTGTTATTCTGCTTATTTTTTCTAATAAAGTGGTTTTTGCTTTTCCTTGTTCTTTGAGCACTCTGGAACATATTTGAGTTGCAATCTGGTGTCTTCGTAAAGAAATAGTGTAATTTATAGAACGGCTGTAGTTTTCTTTAACATTTCTTACAATTTTCTCTATTTCTAAAATATTTCCTTCTTTTTCTCTAACTATTTGAAATATTTCAGTATCTTCCTGTAAAAGAAGCAAAGATATTGCTCTTTTAGAAATTAGATATTCTTTTTTTAGAAAATTTTCTATTTTCTTAATACTGGTTTCTATAAAGTCGTCATAGATAAAATTAACCCTACTTTTAGTAAAACCTTTCTTAATAATTTGCCTGAGTAGAGCCATACCTTGACCGGTAATTGAAACTGTGGGAATTACTGGTATTCCCAGTTCTTTTTCTAACTGCTCAATATCAAACTTTATTCCCAATCGTTCTGCTTCATCCATAATGTTTAAAACAAGTATTACAGGTAAATTGGCTTCTATCAACTGTAATGTCAGAGGAAGCATTCGCTCCAAATTCTTAGCATCAATAACATGAAGAACTACTTCCGGAGCTTCATTGAAAAGTATAGAGCGGGCAACCCTTTCTTCTTCTGTAATTGGTATTAAAGAATACATTCCGGGAGTATCTATGATTTCATATTCCTGTCCATCAATTTTCCCTTTACCACGGGAAACTTCAACAGTGGTTCCTGGATAATTGGACACAGTGACATATCTCCCTGTAAAATAATTAAAGATAACACTCTTTCCTACATTTGGACTACCAACAATAATAATTTTCTTTACCATAGTTAGTCCTCCTACTGATGTTGATTTTCATTAATATAATTAAAAAAGGTAACGGTTAAACATTTCGGACCCAATTTTTATCAAAAGGAGTATGTTTCAATATCTTAAATATCGTCAGTAGAAGGTCTTCATTGCGATGATTAAATCTGAACAAAATTTCACTTTAGTAAAAATGGAAAAATTTTTTAGGCACACCACGATACTGATAAAGCCAGTTTTTAGCGTAACTTTAGAACCCTTCAATGCTGTTAAAGAGGTTTCTTCCTTTTAGACGCCACTTCTCTTTTTCTCGCAACCACATGATTACCTCATACAGACAAAGAAGAATAAGCGTGACAGTTATCAGTATAGTAAACACTTCCCTGTTTTGTAGTTTTAACTACAGCAGGAATAATTCTACTGGCACTCCTTTCTTTTACAGGAATAACTTTCACTTTTCTATTCCGTTGCAAAATTACCAATACGATAACTTTTCCTTTAGCACCCCAGCCCATTTTCCCTTTTCGTCGTCCTACAAATGTCGTCCCATCACACTCAATTTCACCTTAAAATGGTTCATTATATTCTTCAGATATTTTTGTTCTAAACCTAAGCCAATAAACAGAAACTACCAAAACAAAATATTCCAAAAGTTTCCTTTTAGCTTTTTAAGAAACCCTGAAAGAACCCCAGACACTCTTAAAAGTATACCTGTATCTATATCTGCAACACTTAAATCTTCCATCTTTAAGTTCCCATGTCCAATGGTATCCACATTTTGGACATTGATGTTTCATAAATGCATATCTTACAAAATTTTTGGTCTGTCTTCATTGGCTATTACCTAAAATTTTATTTAAAATAAATCCGTTTATTACAGAAATAAAAAACAAGATGAAAAATATAAAGAAAAGATATTTTATCCCATAAGGACTAACTAAACTTATTATCATAGCTGTCTGTGGCATACACGGTGCAATCATCAAAATTAAAGCAGTGGCAATTATTTTTTCTCTTTCTGTTTCCAAAATACGAGTTGCAAGCATCGCTGGAACTTTACAACCAAATCCTAATAATAGTATATTAATAATAAATGGAACATAATGTTCGTTAAATATCGGTTCAATTAAAGAAATTAGTCCTTCAGCAATAAATCTCACTGTCTTAAATGTAAGATAAAGAA
>CALJEJ010000071.1 GCA_938074745.1 uncultured Endomicrobiia bacterium | reverse complement strand
CTCTGGTGTGTCAAAATCTGGTTCACCTGCTGCAAAAGAAATAACTTTAACACCTTGCGATTTTAACTGTTTAGCTTTTGCTGTTATACCTAAAGTTAAAGAAGGAGAAATTTTTAGTATTCTTGAAGATAAACTTTTCATCATATAGTTATATTATTGTTTTTCTTTATAACTTCTTGAGCCATCTTAATCTTATACTGTTTAAGTTTTTCTTTTAGTTCAGGATATTTAATAGCCAGAATTTGTACGGCTAAAATTGCAGAATTTTTTGCACCCCAACTTCCTTTTGATACAACTGCTACTGGTACACCAGGCGGCATCTGTAACATTGAAAGTATAGAGTCAAACCCGTTTAATGGCGAATCCATAGGTACACCTATCACAGGCAAAGTTGTGTACGAAGCAATTACTCCTGCAAGATGTGCAGCACCACCTGCCGCTGCAATAAAAACTTCAGTACCTTGTTGTTCTTTTTGTTTTATATATTCTTTTAATTCCTCTGGCGTTCTGTGTGCAGACAAAATTTTTATTTCATACCCTACATTGAACTCGTCTAAAATTTTTGCTGTGTCTTTCATTGTAGGAAGGTCAGAATCTGAACCTATTATTATACTTACAATTTTTTTCATAAATTTTTACTCCGTTGATTAAAATAGTCGAATTTATTTTTTAATATATTATTTTAAGAAAACAAGTCAAGTAGTATGTTAAAACTAAACCTTGTATTTTTAAAAAATTGAAGCTGTTAAAATTTTATTTTTTTAGATAACAGTTCTTTTTGTAATTTTTTTATAGCTACTTCTTTAGCTTTTGCTTCAACTTCTATAGTAATGTTTAGTTTTTTCCATTCTTCAGGAAAATCTCTTATGTCCACATAATCTGCATGATGACATTTAAAGTTATGACCAACAGTAATTTTTTTGCTTGAAAGATGAAAAACTGGTTCTCTATTCCAAGTTTTTAAAGCAAGTTCGGTCGCTTGTTTAATTGTAAGGCTATCAGGGTTACAACGGTGGTGAAGAATATCGTATAAAAAAGGAATTTTATACTCAATACAAAAATTTATCAAATCAGAAGGAGTATAAATTCTGTCATCATTTTCAATAGTAAGTTTTCTTATAATTTTTTTGTCTAATTTTGATATTTCTTCGAATAACCTTTTAAGTGAAGTTTTTTTATCTTTATAAAATCCACCAGCATGAATATTTATTACATCTGCTCCTACTAACTCTGCTATTTCATTGTGATATTCTAGTTCTAAGATTGACTTTCTTACTATGTCTTTGTTTGGAGAATTTAAAATTACAAACTGGTCTGGATGGAACGTAAGTCTGATATTATACATAGAAGCCATTTTACGACATAAAAAGATTGTTTGTTTGATTTTTTCTATGTCTGGTAAATCGTCAATTTTATAACCTACTTCAGGATGAGTTTTTAATGGGAAGAATCTACTTGTTATTCTGAAACATCCAATATTATTTAAATGACAAAAATTTATTGCTTTTAAAAGTGCTTCTGAATTATGAAGACAAATTGAAGACAATTTTTTTAACCGTTCTTTATGATTTAATTCTTTTAGATATCTATAAGTAGTATCTTTGAACTTTATCGGAGTTTTGTAAAATTTACATACTAAACCTAATCTCATAACTTAGTTATTTTATTCTACAATTTCGAAATTCTCAGGCGAGATATAATTACCAAACTTTTTTTGTGCTTCTAACAATCTTTGTTTCTGTTCTTCTAAAACTTGAAAAATTTCTTTAGGGACAGTTTCTTCTTGTTGCCAGAATTTTTCTACTCGGTCAATTTTTGATAAATTTTCTACTACACGAATAGTAAACTGTTTTATATAATCTTCTTTTTTATAATCTTTGTTTAACAACGATTTAAATAAAGGTAATAAATCTTCATACAACGGTATTAATCCTGTAGGAGTTTTTCTTGCTTTAACATCTTTGTTTACTCTTAATTCCATCCATTTAATCCAGACATGTTTGTCCAACCTTGAATTTAAAAATTCGCCTGTTTGTAAATCACGTAAGAAATAATTCACTCCGAAAATTATTGGTGGGTTGACTAAATTTTTGCCAAATTCAATATAGTTTTTTACATATGTCCCTAATGGAATTGAAACAAAATCTTGTATACTCATTATATTTATCTCGTATTTTCCTTCTTCACCTACTATTGCAAAAGTAGTTTCTGTTTCTAAAGAAGCGCCAAAAGCTACAACACCGTGTGTCCAGTCAAAACTTTGCTGCACAGGAACATAACCTTTGTAATCTCTTCCACCAAACATTATACCGGAAAGTTTTACACCGTTAGGATTTTCAAGTTCTTCATCACAGTTTGACAACGCTTTTAGTGAGACAGTATACCTTGCATTTTTATGTGCAGGAGGTATTTCATTACCATTTTCGTCTTTTTTACCTTTATACCAATAGCCAGAAAAGTTTATACCTTCTTTTGGCAATTCACAACCCATACCAAGCCACCAAGGTTTAGCATCTTTTATTAATACATTTGAAAATATAACCTCGCCGGGAGAGTTTAAAACTTGCCATATTAAAGGGTCGTCTTTGGAATTTACATCTTGAATTATACCAAATATTCCTTTTTCTACATTTACAGCACGACATTCACCATTTATATTTCTTACATACGCCAAATCGTCAGCTAAAATTGTCTCACCAGGTAACATTGCAGTAGAAGTTTTACCACAAGCTGACGGGAAAGCGCCTGCAAAATATGTTTTTCTACCGTTAGGACCTTTTACTCCTATAAGCATAAAATGTTCAGCAAGCCAACCTTCTTTATGCGCTTTCCTTATTGCTAACCTTAAAGCAAGTTTTTTAAACCCGACGGAATTTCCTGCATACTGTGTGTTTACGCTATATACTGTATTTGTCATGTAATCAATATAAATCCTTTTTTTATCGTAATTTTTACTTACCATATTTTCGTCAACTTCGCCTGAAGAATGTAAAGTTTTAAAAATTTCTGCATTATCATCAAGATTTAAAAACATCTGGTAACCTTCTCTGTAAAGTAAATCTACTGAATGTGCAACATACCAACTGTCAGTACATTCCATACAAGGAATTGAAAACACAGAATTTGCTGGTCCTAAGGTTAAGAAACGAACAATCATAGTTTTGTTTTGCATAGAGTTCTTTAACAAACCTAAAATTTCGTTTAACCCTTCTTCTCGGTCAATCTGGTTTAATTTTTTTGAAAGTTTATCACCTTTTGGAACTAAGAATTTTGTTACTTCGCGGTCACGACCTTGATCATTTATACCGTCAAAATGGAAAGTATGCCCTGGGATAAGAAGAGCAGCAGATTCTTCTTTTGAAACAATCGCCATGTTTTTTATATACGCAATTTCGTCCGTCGTGTCAGAACAAATAAAAACATCTTTGGGATTGCATACCTCAATTGATTTTAAAACAAACTCGTGCACTTGAGTGTTTTTTATTTTCTCTAATTTTTTATATTCAGATTCTTTTAGAACACTTTTTAGTTTGTTTAAAACCTCGTGCATATTGCCTCCTTTCTAATTTTATTTTCGGGTTGTATTATATAAAAAAATTTTGAAAGTCAAGTAGGAAGAAAAAAAATTTTAAAATAATTAGTCTGTTGAAAACAATCTTCAAATTTTTTTAAAAAATTCTATACTATGATAGAAATAGATGGTTCAATAGGTGGTGGCCAAGTTTTAAGGACAGCGTTAGGACTTTCGTGCCTGTTAAAAAAACCTTTTTATATAAAAAACATTCGTGTTTCTCGTCCTAACCCTGGATTACAAGAACAACATCTACAATGTGTTTTAGCATTAGCCAAAATTTCAGACGCAAAAGTTGAAGGAGGATATAAAAATTCTAAAGAACTTTATTTTGAACCAAAAGAAGTTAAACCAAAATTTATAGATATAAAAATTTCAACAGCAGGTTCTGTAGGTTTGATATTACAAAGTCTGCTAATAGTAGGATTTAAATATCCTATCAATTTAAAAATTTTAGGTGGAGCAACTTATGGCAAATGGGCTGCATCTTTAGATTTTATTGACAAAGTTTTAGGATTTTGGTTAAGAAAGTTAGGTATGGAAATTGATATAAAAGTTTTAAAACATGGTTTTTATCCTCAAGGAGGTGCTGAAGTTGAAGTAAAGATTTCGCCAACACAAACAAAAGAAAAAATTTTTGTTGAAAAAATTGGTGATGTAAAAAGTATAAATATTTTATGTGTAGCATCTTTAAATTTAAAAAGAAGAAATGTGTTAGAAAGAATAGTTTCAACTGCACAAAAAGAGTTAACAAAACTTACTTCTAACCTCAATACAAAAATAGAGTATCAACAAACACTTTGTGATGGTTGCGGAATAACAATTTATGCTCAAACAGAATACGCTGTTGTAGGAAGTTCTTTATGTGGCGAGATCAAAAAAACAGCTGAAGACGTGGCTAAAGAAGTAACACAAATTTTTTTAGAAGACGTAAAAAAAGGTTCGTTGGATAGATACACTTCAGACCAAATAATCCCATATTTAGCCTTATTAGGTGGAAAAATAAAAATTGCAGATTTTACCGACCATGTTAAAGCAAACATAAAAGTTGTAGAAAAATTTTTAAACACACAATTTAAAATAGATAATACAAAAAATTTTTTAGAAGTTTAACTAA
>CALJEJ010000070.1 GCA_938074745.1 uncultured Endomicrobiia bacterium | reverse complement strand
TCGTCTACAAGCATAATAGAACTTGCTTCTGCATTTATAAGTTTTTCTGCAGCGTCGCCGATACGTTTCAACAGTGTATCCAGTTCTAAAGTAGAAGATAAGCTTCTAAATATATCAAAGATTTCTTCCCAATTTTTTTGTTCAACCATATTTTTCCCCTTAATTAACTTTTTAAAACCCATCTTTTTGTAGACGGCAATTAATTACCGTCTACTCCTACGAGGCTAAAGCCTCTACTCCAAAGGCAAAGCTTACGCTTTGCTGCTACTTTTCGATTTTCGGAGTAGAGCCTTTAGGCTCGTTATATTATAATTTTTCTTCACGAGGCTAAAGCCTCTACTCCAAAAGCAAAGCTTACGCTTTGCCGCTACAATTTCTTTCTACCGTGGACCGTGGACTGTGGACCGTTGACCATCAACCTAAACACTCCCTATCCACCTACCTGCTATCACCTACCACCTAATTTTACACACACCCCTTAATCCCCTCTTGATAGAGGGGAAAGCAAAGCTGTCGCTTTGCTGCTACTTCTCCTTCCACGAGGCTAAAGCCTCTACTCCAAAAGCAAAGCTTACGCTTTGCCGCTACAATTTCTTTCTACCGTGGACCGTTGACTGTGGACCGTTGACCATCAACCAAACACTCCCTATCCACCTACCTGCTGTCACCTACCACCTATAATTCTTATTTACATACTGCAAGAATTTCTTCATATGTAGTAATACCCATGGAAACTTTTATAAACCCGTCAACTAACATTGGTCTCATTCCGTTTTTAATTGCAACTTGAGCGATACGGTTGGAAGATACTTCTTTAAGACAAAGTTCTCTAAGTTCGTTGTCCATTATAAGAAGTTCATGGATAGCAGTTCGTCCTTTCATTCCTGTGCCAGCACATTTTTTACATCCTTGAGGTTTCATAAAAGTTGCGTTTGACAAATCTATATTGTATTGTTTTAATGTATTTACTACTAATTCAGGTGGGTTAGGGTCTGGCTGTTTACATTCTTTACACAATGTACGAACCAACCTTTGAGCAAGGACTGCTTGCATAGTGTTGGCAATGAGGTATGTTGGTGCACCCATTTCGTACAACCGTGATATAGCAGATGGTGCATCGTTTGTATGGATTGTAGAAAGTACGAGATGTCCTGTAAGTGCAGCTTCCATAGCAACTTCTGCTGTTTCTTTATCTCGTATCTCGCCTACCATGATAATATCTGGATCTTGTCTTAAAAATGCCCTTAGTGCCATTGTAAAATCAAACTTTTTATCTCCCATTTTTAAGTCAGGGTTTATTGGTACCTGTACTACACCGTCAAGTTCGTATTCTACAGGATTTTCTGCAGTGATAATTTTTTCTGTTGGATTTTTTATTTTTTGTAATGCTGCAGTTAAAGTGAAAGATTTCCCTGATCCCGTAGGACCACATACAAGAATAATTCCGTAAGGACTTTCTAACACATTAACAAACTTTTCTAAAGTATCAGGTAAAAATCCTAACGCTTCTAACGGCATACCTGCAGCTGACCTGTCTAACATACGCATTACTACACTTTCACCGTATATTGTAGGTACAATATTTACACGGAATTCAAACGGTGTCCCTTTTGCTTTTACTACGATTCTACCGTCTTGTGGAATTCGCCGTTCTACAATATTCATACTTCCGGTCATAATTTTTATTTTTGAGATTAAAGCATTTTTAAATGTTAGAGGTATCTTAAACGATGCTTTCCGCAACAACCCGTCTACACGGTATCTAACAACAATTTTTTTCTCAAACGGTTCTATATGGATATCTGAAGCTTTCAACCGTATTGCTTCAAGGATAATTGCGTTGACTAATTTTTCTACTTCTGGAGCTGAAGGGTCTATTTGCATAATATCAGTAGTTTCCTCTTCTTTTTTAGTTTGTTCTATTAAAAGTTCGCCTGAAGTGTCTAAACTTGCAAGAAGTTCTTGGGTAAGTTCTTGTGCATCTTCTTGTAATTCTTGATGAGAAATTTTTTGTTCAAAAAACGGTTCTTCCTCTATAAATTCTTTCTGTGCAGTTCCGTATAACTCTTCAATCTTTTCTTTTATATCGTCAGGGAAAGCAAAATAGGCAACAGTTTTTAATCCTGTCCTAAATTCAATATCTTCTAATGCAAATAAATTTCTTGGATCCTCCATTGCTATAAACAATATATCGTCTTCTTTATTAAACGGGACAAGTTTGTGTCTTTTACATGTTTCAACAGGAACTATTTTATTTATATCAGGGTCTATTTCTATCTCTTTTAAATCAATAACTTTTATTCCCCATTCTGAAGAAATTGCTTTTAACAACTTATGTTTTTCTATCTTTTTTGTGTTTACTACGTATTGATGTAAAAGTATACCGTTTGACTGTGCTTCTAACGAAAGTTTTTCTACTTCATTTTTAGGTAGATGGAAAGTCTCTACTAAAATTTCTTCAATAGTTTTTTTTCTCATATATATTTCCTTAAATCTATTGTACTAAAAAAGTAACTGCTATACCACAAAGGTTTAGTTCAGTTTCTTCTTGAGGTAATTTATATTCCAATAGATACAAATTTTTGTATACATAAGCAATTTTGAACAAATATTTTTGTTTCAAGATACAATTAATACTTAAAGAAATAGTTTCTTCTTTTGCTATACGTTTTGTTGGGTCATTGGTGTAAAACAAAATGTTTCCAGCTTTGGCTGTTTTAAAATATTCTAATGAAGAACTTAATATTTTAGGCACCCATATTATTCCAGTTTGAACATTGTAATACAATTCTTCTTTTAGAATACTACTAAGTTTATACCCAAAACCTAAGTTTAACATCCAAGAAAACCTCTCTTCTTTTGGTGATTTATATATTCTCCAGTTAAACCCAGAAGAACCTGTAACGTACAACGACCTTGCTTGGAGTGTAAGTTGTGCTTTGTCTTTTAAAACATTTTCGTAAGATATTCCGCCGTAACCTACTTCTGTTTCCAGTTGCCATCCTGGGTATATAATGGATATTATTGGAGTAGAAACATGTGCAATGTAACCGCCATATAAATAATAGGTGGGTAAACTAAAATTATGGTTTATAGTAGAAGCGTTACCTAACCTGTAGTTTATTGTAGAAGTTAAACAGCCTAAACTTGTAAAATTGCAATTTCCGTAACCGTAATAAAACTCGTCAGAGACAAGCCCTTCACCTTTAAACGCGCTACGAACAGGTCCCGGTAGTAAGTCGTATAACATATTTATTAAAAAATTGAATGAGAAGAGGTTTACGCTTATACATAGGAATGTTACGGTAGCTAAAGTTAGGGATGTTTTGTACATAATAAGTTGATTTTTGTTTATATAATTTTGTATATCTGCTTCAATACTTAAACAAAAAAATTTTTTTATGAGGAACAAAGAACTTGCAGAACAGTTTTATCTTATAGCTCAGTTGTTAAGTTTAACTGACGAAAACCCGTTTAAAATTCGTGCGTATGAAAAATCTGCTCAAGTGATAGAATCTCTTCCGGAAGCAATTGAAGAAATTGCCAAAGATAAAGAAAAACTTGCTTCAATACCTGGTATAGGTAAAAGTATTGCTGAAAAAGTTATTGAATACCTTACTACAGGTAAAATTCAACGGTTAGAAGAACTTAAGAAAAAATTTCCTTCGGGAATATTAGAATTGTTATCCATACCTGGCCTTGGTCCTAAACGTGTTAAACTTCTATACGAAAAATTGGGTATTAAAGATGTTAACACATTAAAAGAATTTGCACAAAAAGGTGTGTTGAACACGTTGCCTGGGTTTGGCGAGAAAATTGTCCAAAACATTCTAGAGGGAATAAAATTTGTATCTATATCTGAGAAACGGTTGTTTTTGTTTGACGCAATGAAAATCGTAGATGAAATAATTGCTGAATTTAAAAATAAAAATATTATTCAAATAGATCCTTGTGGTTCTTTACGAAGAAGAAAAGAAACTGTTGGTGATATAGACATTTTATGTTGTACCCTTGCTGGAAAAGAAAAATCTGTAATGGAACAATTTGTAAACCTTTCTGTTGTAGAGAAAGTTCTTGCTCACGGAGAAACAAAAAGTAGTATTACCACAAAATCCAATGTCCAGGTGGATTTAAGAATAATTCCTAAAGATGTTTACGGTGCAGCATTACAATATTTCACAGGGTCTAAACAACACAATATTCATCTTCGTGAACTTGCAAACAAAAAAAATCTTACTATAAGTGAATATGGAGTGTTCAAAATTACAAACAAAACCAAACCAATTTGTGGAAAAACTGAACAGGAAATATATTCAATTCTTAACCTTGACTATATTCCGCCAGAATTGCGTGAAGACCGTGGCGAAATTGAAGCTGCAGCAAACCATACTCTACCTAAACTTATTGAACGAAAAGATATAAAAGGTGATACACATATCCACTCTAATTATTCCGATGGTGCAAACACTATCAAAGAAATTGTAGATTATGCAGAACAACTTGGTTATGAATGGGTAATAATTTGTGACCATTCGCAAAGTTTAAAAGTTGCTGCTGGGTTAGATATCCCTATGTTATACAAGAAAATTGAAGAAATAAAAAAGATGAACAAAAATTCAAAAGTAAAAATTTTGTGTGGTGCTGAAGTAGATATTCTTTCTGATGGTAGACTTGACTACCCTGACGATGTACTAAAAGAACTTGATTTTGTTATTGCAGCAATACATACAGGATTTAAACAATCAGAAGAACAAATCACACAACGAATTATTTCTGCGATGGAGAACAAATTTGTCCATTCTATTTCACATCCTACAGGGAGATTAATTAATAAACGTCCTGCGTATAATGTCAATGTACAAAAAATTGTTGAATATGCAAAGAAAACTGCTGTAATGTTGGAAATAAACGCTTTCCCTGAACGGCTTGACCTTGACGATGTATATTCTAAATATGCAAAAGAACATGGAGTAAAACTTTCTATTGGTACAGATGCTCATCATGTTTCACAGATGGAATATATTGACCAAGGCATTTATGTAGCTCGTCGTGGATGGTTAGAAAAAAAAGATGTAGTAAATACAATGAGTTATGCAGAACTAAAAAAGTTTTTGTCTTTACGAAGATAAAATAGTGAAATATTTAACAGCCCAACAGTGTTATTATATAGATAAAATCACCACTCAAAAATATTTAATTCCTTCGTTGGTGTTAATGGAAAACGCTGGCAGGTCCGTAGCAGAATTTGTTGAAAAAATTTGTCAAAGGAAAGCTAAAAGAAAGATAACAATTTTTTGTGGTCCGGGTAAAAACGGTGGTGACGGGTTTGTAGTTTCACGGTATTTGTTTATCCATGGTTACGATATATGTGTAGTAACCTTTGTGTCTGAGGAAAAATATTCTTCTGAGAGTTTACTGAATTTAAAAATTTTGCAGCGGTTAGGTATTAAACCTTTGTTGTATCCTAACAATGTCCAATCAGTACAAAAACAAATTTTTCACAGCGATATTATCGTAGACAGTATTTTTGGTATAGGGTTAAACAGAGAAATTGACGGAGTATATAAAGAAGTTATACACAAAATTAACAATAGTAGAAAAATTGTGGTTTCTGTTGATATTCCTTCCGGGATAGATGCTAACTCAGGGAAAGTTCTTGGTGTTGCAGTAAAAGCAGATTATACAGTAACTATGGGGTTTTACAAATCCGGGTTTCGCAATCCTGTAGCAAAAAAATTTTGTGGTAAAATTGTTCTTTGTGACATTGGCTATCCTAAAATTCCACTGATGGAACTGAAGAAAGTAAAGTAGTGAAAAATAAGAAAAAAATGTAGCGCTTAAACGTCAGCTGTGTTATGTGAATGCTGTAACCATTATTCCATACTTTAGGGTTCATAGTAAGGCTGTGGTTACTGTTGCACATCTGTATCGTTGTGATAACAATCCTGCTTGAATTTTGTATAATATAGTAAATAACAATTCAGTTACTGCCTAGTTACATCCTAGTGTGGTTATCACGAAGATGGTTTAAGACATATTCTGTTTCTACTTTCTTATCAATACAAGAAAAAAGTGTCAATTTATGAAGGTCGTAATAAATTATCTTTAGGAGGAAATCATGAAAGATAAAAAAGTGTTACTGTCAGAAAAAGAAATGCCAACAGCATGGTATAACATATTATCGGATATAGGCAAAGACTTACCTCCACCAATACATCCTGCAACAGGACAACCCGTAACTCTACAAGATTTGTTACCTATTTTTCCTATGGGGTTAATACAACAAGAAGTCTCTACTGAAAAATGGATCCCAATACCTCAAGAAGTATTGAATGTATACCGTATGTGGCGACCAACACCTCTTGTTCGTGCATATGAACTTGAAAAATATTTAGCTACACCAGCAAGGATTTATTACAAAAACGAAAGTGTATCTCCTGCTGGAAGTCACAAACCTAACACTGCAGTCGCACAAGCATACTATAACAAAATTGAAGGTGTCAAACGTCTTACTACAGAGACAGGTGCTGGCCAATGGGGTTCTGCGTTGGCGTTTGCCTGTAACATTTTTGGGTTGAAATGTACTATATATATGGTAAAAATAAGTTATCAACAAAAACCTTTTAGAAAATCGCTTATGCATTGTTGGGGTGCTGAGGTCCATCCTTCTCCAACACAATTAACCAACGCAGGAAGAAAGGTTTTGTCTCAACAGCCTGATTCGCCGGGGTCGTTAGGTATAGCAATTTCTGAAGCAGTAGAAGATGCTGCTACTCATGAAGATACAAAATATTCATTAGGAAGTGTGCTAAATCACGTTTTACTACATCAAACAATAATAGGACTTGAAACAAAAAAACAGCTTGAACTTATTGGTGAAACACCTGATGTATTAATAGGTTGTGTAGGTGGGGGTAGTAATTTCGGCGGATTTATTATTCCCTTTGTTCCAGACAAAATTGCAGGGAAAAATAACATAAAATTTCTTGCTGTAGAACCTACAGCGTGCCCATCGTTAACTAAAGGACTCTACTTATATGATTATGGTGATACTGTAGGATTAACCCCGTTTTTAAAAATGTATACTTTAGGACATACTTTTGTTCCACCGAAAATTCACGCAGGCGGGTTAAGATATCATGGTGATGCACCTATCTTGTGTTATTTAGTAAACAAAAAAATAGTTGATGCAGTAGCATACCCACAAAAAGCAGTGTTTGACGCAGCAGTAACTTTTGCAAAAACTGAAGGGTTTTTACCTGCACCTGAAACAGCACATGCAATAAAAGCAGTAATTGACGAAGCATTAAAATGTAAACATACAAAAGAAGAAAAATGTATAGTATTCAATTTCAGTGGTCATGGCCATTTTGACCTTTCTGCTTATGACCAGTATTTTGAAGGTAAGTTAGAAGATTTTGAATATCCAAAAGAAGAAATAGAAAAATCTCTTCATCAAATAAAAAATTTGCCAATAAATAAATAAATAATTTGTTCTCATATAAAGATTACTCAGTGGGAAGGAGTTAACTACTATGGAAGTTGATTATTCAAAAACAGTCAATCTTCCAAAAACAAATTTTTCAATGAAAGCTAACTTAGTACAAAAAGAACCACAAATTATAAAATTTTGGCAACAGAAAGATATTTATAATAAAATTTTAGAAAAAAATCGGGGGAAAAAAAACTTTATTCTTCACGACGGTCCTCCATATGCTAACGGTCATATACATATAGGACACGCGTTAAACAAAATTTTAAAAGATATCGTAGTGAAATACAAATCTTTGTGTGGAGAATATTCTCCATACATTCCGGGTTGGGATTGTCACGGGTTGCCAATTGAATACCAGCTGTTTAAAGAACTAAAAATTTCTAAAGACCAAATATCACAAATAGATTTTAGAAAAAAAGCAAAAGAATATGCTGAAAAATTTGTAGAAATACAAAAAGATGAGTTTATAAGGTTAGGCGTGTTTGGTGACTGGGCAAACCCATATCTCACAATGACTCCAGAATATGAAAAAAATATAATTTCTACATTGACCACACTCGTTAAAAAAGGATATATTGTAAGACGTAAAAAACCTGTTTACTGGTGTATAAACTGTGAAACTTCGTTAGCAGAAGCAGAAGTTGAGTATGAAGAAAAAATATCAGATTCTATATATGTAAAATTTCCGGTAATACAGTTGGCGAAAAATTTTGGTTTCCGTGTTGACCATTCTTTACAAACACTTTCATTAGAAAAACTTTATATCCTTATCTGGACAACAACACCATGGACCTTACCTGCAAATGTTGCTTTAGCAATAAAACCTGATGCAAAGTATGTGATAGCTCAGTATAAAGATGAGTATTATGTGTTAATGGAAACAAGATTACAACATTTACAATCGTTGTTAAACACAAAACTTACTGTAGTTAAAGAATTCTATGGTTGTGAGATTGCTCACGAGGAAAAAGAATTCACTACAATTTGTTCTCATCCATTCATTGACAAAGTTTCGTATTGTGTTCCTTATGAAAACGTTTCTACTCAAGAAGGTACAGGGATAATACATATCGCTCCAGGCCATGGAGAAGAAGATTATCTGTTAGGATTAAAATATAACTTACCAATCTATTCTCCTGTAGACAACTTGGGTAGGTTCAACGATGTAGAACTTAAAAAAATAGATGTCCCAATTTATGGTGTTCAAGTTACAAAATCTAACGATATAATTATCCAACATCTGAAAACTAAAAATTTTCTTCTACATTATGATAAAATTCAACATTCCTACCCACATTGTTGGCGATGTAAAAAACCAGTTATATTCCGTGCTACTGAACAATGGTTCTTGTTAATAGACCATCAAGGTTTAAGAACCAAAATTTTAGAAAATATAAAAAAAGTTAACTGGGTACCTCAATACGGTGAAAACCGTATTTCGTCAATGGTACAGTTACGGCCAGACTGGTGCCTTTCAAGACAACGTTACTGGGGTGTACCAATACCTGCAGTGTATTGTTCTGAATGTGGTAAAGTATATCTTGAAGAAAAAATTTTAAAAAAAGTTGAAGAAATTTTTGCTAAAGAAGGTTCAGACAGTTGGTTTGTCCGTAATATAGAAGATTTTTTACCGCCAGATTTTCAATGTTCTCAATGTGGGAACAAAAAATTTAATAAAGAAACTGATATTTTAGATGTATGGTACGACTCTGCAGTATCATATAAAACTCTTTCTTCTTTAGATACTGAGAATTATCCAGTTATGTATTTAGAAGGTTCTGACCAACACAGAGGATGGTTCCAAGTCGCTTTAATAATTTCTACTGCAGTAGATGGTAAACCACCATATAACATAGTACTTACACACGGGTTTGTAGTTGACGGTGAAGGACGAAAAATGTCAAAATCGTTAGGTAATGTAATTTCACCACAGGAAATTATTCAACATCACGGTGCCGAAATTTTGAGGTTATGGGCTGCGTCTGCAAATTATTCCGAAGATATTAGAATCTCAAAAGAAATATTAGACAGATTAATAGAAACATATAGAAAAATACGAAATACTATCAGATACATTCTCGGCAATCTCTACGATTTTTCTTTGCAAGAAAAAGAATTTGTTTTTGACCCGTTAGATAAATATATACTTTCAAGGATGTCATTTGTAGTCTCAGAAGTAATTCAAGCATATCAAGAATATAAATTTTATAAAGTTGTCACTACTATCAACAATTTTTTTATAAAAGAGTTGTCTAACTTTTATTTTGATATTTTGAAAGATAAACTTTATACTTACAAGAGAACTTCTATAGAACGTGTTAGTTCTCAAAGAGTGTTATACCAACTTTTGACAACATTACTTCCGTTGCTAGCACCTGTGTTAAGTTTTACTGCAGAAGAAGCATGGCAGGAAGCAAAATCTATGAATTTAGTTAAAGAAGATAGTGTGTTTTTAACAAGTTTAGAAAATTATAAAAATTTTTTTGAATATAGAGATATTCAGTTGGAACATGAATTTGAGATTATAACCGACGTTCGTGATGCTGTAAATACAGAACTTGAAAAACTTAGAAGAGACAAAATTATAGGTAGTTCATTAGAAGCAGAAGTTGAACTAACAGTGTATGATAAAGAATATATAGAAATCGTACAAAAATATAAAAATATGTTAAAAACAATTTTCATAGTTTCTTGTGTTAGACTAAATATTGAACAACCGTCAACTACTGTGGAAAAAAAATATGAAGTTGTCGCAAGAAAATATAACGGAATAAAATGTCCACGATGTTGGATATACTATGAATCATTACAACCTTCAGGCGTATGTAGCAAATGTGAAATAGCATTAAATGAATAGAATTTTTTATGAAATCTAACTTCTTTAAACAGTATTTTGGTTGGATTATATTAGTAGCAACACTAATTTTTTTTGACCAAATAACTAAATGGTGGATAAGAAAAAATTTTTCTCTTTACGAAGAAAAAATTTTAACTTCGTTTTTGGCAATAACTTATACTACAAACACTGGTATAGTGTTTGGTTTTTTAAGTGGGGCAAATGAGATAATGATTTTTGTAATCACAACAATACTACTTATAGTTGTGTCTATGTTAAAAACTTTCAGTGTTAGCTTTGGCAAATTTGGTATTTTAGTAGCTTGTTTAATAATTTCTGGCGGGATTGGTAATTTGATTGACCGTATACTGTTAGGCAAAGTTACAGATTTCATAGATTTGCGCTGGAATTATAAAAATATCTGGCCTGTGTTCAACTTGGCCGATAGTTATGTTTTTATAGGAATGTGTTTGATTGTATTAAAGTCTGTATTTAAAAAACATAAAAAAGTTTAATATATGAGATGGATTACAAAATTTTTTAATAATTTATTTTACACGATATTTCCTGAAATATGTGTATATTGCAATACACCATTAAAATATCTACAAGAAAAATGGTTATGTAAAAACTGTTATGAAAAAATAAAGTTTATAAATTCGTTAATATGTAAAAGATGTGGATTACCATTGCCTGATGGTGGAGCATATTGTTATAATTGTAAAACAAAAAAATCTCGTCGTTGGTGGGTAGAAACAATTCGTGGCGCTGTGGAATATAAAGAACCTGTAAAAAGTATAATTCATAAATTTAAGTATAACAACAAACCATATTTAAAAATGTTGTTGGTATCATTGATGGTAAAATATATATCAATGTCACAGGATTTTTTAAACGATGTAGAGTTGATATGTTGTGTACCTGTGTCAAGATATAAAAAATTTTTTCGTGGGTATAACCAAGCAGAACTTCTTGCCGAAGAGTTTTCTAAAATTTATAATATACCATTTGTTAACAATTTGTTAATAAGACGAAAAAATACAGTTTCACAGTTCAAATTGTCTCGTGAAGAACGGTTAGCAAATGTTGAAGATGCTTTTGAAATAAAAGATGGGTTTGAGATTAAAAACAAGAATGTTCTTATTATAGATGATGTTTGTACCACTGGCGAAACTATTAACCAGTGTGCTAAAGTTTTAATAAAAGCTAAAGCAAAAAAAGTAAAAGCGTTGGTAGTTGCACGTGATGTATAAAATTTAAAATGGAAAGTTATAAATACATTATTATAGGAGGCGGTGCAGGAAGTATAGCCGCAGTTAATGAATTTAATAAACACAATGTTAAAAAAGAAGATGTATTACTTATCTCAGAAGAAGCTGTTCTTTATAACCGTATTTATCTTGTAGATTATATTTTTGGTGAAGTTACTCAGTCACAAATTGTTTATCCAAAAGAACTTTTCTTAAAAATTAATGTCGCTCTTCAAACCAGAATAGTTACTGTGCAGCCACAAAAAAGAATTGTTATAGACAGTTCTGGTAAAAAATATAAATATCACAAATTGTTAATTGCTACAGGGGCAAAACCTGTAATGTTTGTAAAACCTCTTATGAATAATATTTTTGTTTTAAGAACATTGGACGATGCTGAAAAAATTAAATCAAGAATTTATTCAGTAAAACATGTTACAATAGTAGGTTGTGGCGCTATCGGTTTGGAATTGTTAGATAAGTTAAATTCTAAATGTCAGGATAAAGAAGTTGTGGTCATAGAAAAAGGAAGTACAGTTTTATCGTCAAGTTTAGAACCTGAATTTGGTAAAAGTATCTTTTATAATATAAAAAATTTTTTATCTAAAAATTGTAAAATTGAGTTTAACAGCACAATATCTAATATAAAAGAAATAAACAACAAATTGTTCGTTACACTAACGAACAGAAAAAAATTTTTTACTGAAATGATAATACTTGTTTCAGGTATAAAACCTGTATTTTTATCTCATAACGGAAGTATATCTACACTAGACACTGCTGAAACAACTTTTAACAACGAAATAGACAAGTATTGTAAAACTATGTTTGAACGGATATATGCTTGTGGCGATGCTGTAAGATTTAAAAAATTCTATTACCCGAACTATTTAAATGCAGTTAACACCGGTACTATAGCTGCAAAAAATATGCTCGAAGAAAAAACTGAACTAAAAGAATATACCCATACAAATGTGTTAGAAATATTCCAAACAGTTTATGTATTAAAAAAGTATGAAGACAATTATACTAAACAACAACTTACTCCAAAGAAAGTTTTGTCTAAATATTCTTTTTATAAAAAATATCAAAATTTGTTATATTATAACTTGCCACAAATACAAAAACTTTTCTTACAGAAATGAATAATAACGTAACAATTTACTATTCTAAAGATAAACCGGCGTTGTCCTACCCAGATTTTGTAATAAAAAACTTTTTTATCAACCCAACATTACAAGAACTTATATATAAAAAATTTCTTCTTGTTTTTCCTTCTGAAACAGATGTTTTAATAATGGAAGATATTTTTAATAAATGGACAAATGTTATAAATTGTATAGAAAATTTACAGTTGAATATTGAGTATTTAAGCATAGGGAATATTTTTGAAAATAAATATTCTTCAACTTACACAAATTTTCAAAAAGACGAAAGTTTTAAAACTGTAACAAGTTTAAAGTTAAATTATACTGATATAATAAAACTAAAAAAGTTGTATGAATTAAACAAGCAGAACAACTCAACTTATGTATGCGTTATAACAAAAGATATAATGCTAAACTATACAGTTCCTAAAAATATTCCTTCAGTAAAAATTACTCAAGGGGAAAAAATCGTTCTTGAAACATTATTGTCAACACTTGCAAGTTTTGGTTATGTACGTAAAAACTATGTTGAGAACATAGGCGAGTTCGCTTTACGTGGGGAAATTTTTGACCTTTGGTTAAATGGTAAAATAAATACAGAAGCTGTGGATACAAATATTTTATGTAATTCAGTTCGTATATTATTAGATGACAATATAGTAAAAGAAATAAGATTTTTTGATATTGCAACACAACGTAGTTGGGAAACAAAAAGTAAATTAAAAGAGGTTGAAATTTTCCCAGTAAAATTGTCTAATCAGCTAGAAACTTCAAACAATATAATGTTTAGAAATATTTTTGAAGAAGGGTGGTTTGTTATAAACTTTAACGAGTCGGATAGTGGGAGTAAAAATCACAAAATAATAAATGACTATTATAAAACTTCCAAATTTTATGGGCATATTGAAGGGTTCATTACATATTTACAACAGTTTAGACAACAAAATTATAAAATTGTTATAGGATACAGCTACGATTATGAACTTGATAAAATAAAAGAGATTTTTGCTTCAAATACCCAAGCAATAAAATTTTGTCAAACAGAACTTTATGAAGGTTTTTGGAATAAAAAAGAAAAGTTTTTGTTTACCACATATACAGAAATTTTTACAAAATACGGAATTTACTACCCAAAAATAAAAAAAGAAAATTTAGTATCTTTCAGGTTGGAAAATGTCTGGGAAATACAAAAAGATGACTATGTTGTACATCAAGAATACGGGATTGGCAAATTTTTAGGTATACAGAAAATTTCCTACGGTGATAAAACAGCAGAGTTTCTTTCTATTTTATACCGTGATAACGCAAAATTATATGTTCCAGTGACAGAGTTTTACAAAGTTGATAAATACGTTTCTTTTAGTTCTAAACCGCCACAACTTTCTTATATTGACCAAAGTACATGGCAACGAACTACAAAAAAAATTAAAGAGTCGTTAAAAGAATTTGTAGTTGAATTATACCATATCTATACACAAAGAAAACAAATAAAACGGCCTGAAACGTCAAAATGTTTACCAGATACAGAACTTGAGAAACAATTAGAACAAAGTTTTGGTTATCAGGAAACAGATGACCAACTTAAAGCAATAAATGATGTAAAAAAAGATATGTGTAGCGAATTTCCTATGGATAGAGTAATAGTTGGTGATGTAGGTTTTGGTAAAACAGAGGTTGCTTTACGTGCAGCATTTAAAGCAGTGGTGAATTCTAAACAAGTACTGTTTTTGTGTCCTACCACAATTCTTGCAGAACAACATTACCGAACTTTTGTTGATAGATTGTCAGCGTTTGCTGTGAATGTTGGAATAGTTACACGACTGCAAAGTAAAAAAGAAATTCAACAAACTTTAGAAAATCTTCGTCAAGGTAAAATAGATATAGTTATTGGTACACACTTGTTGTTAAACGATAAAGTAAAATTTAAAAATTTAGGGCTTGTAATAATTGATGAAGAACATAAGTTCGGTGTTAAACAAAAAGAAATTATCCGACTGAAATATAGAAATCTACAGGATAAAATTTCTCAAGATAACTGTAACATTCCAGATGTGTTATCTCTTACGGCAACACCAATACCAAGAACTTTGGCGTTTTCTTTGCAAGGAATAAAAGATATTTCACTTATTGAAACACCACCACCCGGAAGGTTGCCTATAGAAACTTTTGTGTTAGCTTATGATGAGAATATAGTGTTGAATGCAATAAGTAGAGAATTATACCGCGACGGACAAATATATTATGTATATAACAATATTGATTTGATACAGCACAAGACAAATTTTCTTAAACAACATTTCCCTAATGTTTCTATAGAGTATATTCACAGCAAACTACCAGCTAAAAAAATAGAAGATATAATGTTAAAATTTATTAACCAACAAATACAATGTCTTGTCACCACCACAATAATTGAATCAGGTTTAGATATTCCTAATGTAAATACTATTATAGTAGAACACGCAGAAAAATTTGGTTTAGCACAGCTGTATCAATTACGAGGTCGTGTAGGACGTAGAGATAAAAAAGCATATTGTTATTTTCTTTATTTTATTGACAATTTGTCAGAAAATGCTAAAAAAAGGTTATCTGCATTGTTAGAATTTAGTTATTTAGGCAGTGGATTTAGACTAGCTTTAAGAGACCTTGAGATACGTGGTGCTGGAGAGTTGTTGGGAACAAAACAGCACGGGTTCGTTAATGAAATCGGGTTAGAAGCATATTCTAAAATTATTCAAGAAATTCTTTACGATGTAACCGCAGGAAAAGAGGGATTAAAAACTGTAGACTTTCCTGATATAAGTGAACTACCTATAGAAGCATACTTTCCAGAGGAATATATCCCTGACGACGAAACCCGAATAATGTTTTATAAAAAACTTTTACAAGCACAAACTATTAAAGAAATTGAAGAAATTAAAAAAGAGTTAGAAGATAGATTTGGTAAAATCAAAGATAAGAAAATAGCAAAAGTAACAGACAACCTCTTCAAATTATCAGCCTTAAAATTGTATCTAAAACAGTATGGAATTAAAAAAATATCCGTAGATAAAGAAAATAACGAATGTATTTTCCATTTCACTTCTTTAGACAATTTGTCACAAATTACAGAAAAGTTAAGAAACTTGAATTTAACTGGGCTAGAAATTAAACATACTGTTAAAAACATATTACTTAAGTTTTCAAGTTGGGATTCTGATGAAAAATTGTTGGGCTTGTTAGAAACTTTTTTTGAACAAAAATGCAATGTACTAGTTAGGAAGTGTAATACAGAAAGTAGTAAAAAAGAGTTAGAAAGTAATAAAAGCTAGTTTGGGTTATATTTATTTTTCAATTTTTACTCTAAATTTGAAAAAATAAACTAATAGCAGATAGAGTATTGATAAAATTTTTTAGTGCAATGTAGATAAGGAAATTTTTGTGTTTAATTTTATCCCTTCTATCTTTAAAATGAATGATAATATATATTTTGGAATTAAAATTTTTTTAAGAACAGGTTTGTTGCTTTAAGAAAGTAATATAGTGAAAGTACGGCTAATACAACAGCAAAAATTTTTTCTATAACTACACTCCATTTACCTGATTTTGGCAGTTTTGTTACCACACTGCTGAAAAATCCTGTAAACAACAAAGTTGTAGATAAACCTAAAGAAAAAACAAATAATAAACTTCCTGCGTATAAAAGATTTTGTTTAGTTGCAACTAACGTAAGGATTGCACCTAAAATCGGAGTAGTACAAGGAGAAAATACCAACCCTGAAGTTGCTCCAAGAACAAACCCGCCAAGATACCCTTTTAGCAGTGTCGGGTTTATTATAGGAAGTTGAAAATTAATATTTAATCTTCCAAACATACTTAAAGAAAAAATTAGAAGAATAATACTTACTACTAAATTTGCCCAAGGGGTGTTTTGTACTAAACCAAATAACGTACCTGTTAAAGAAGCAATCATACCTAATATAGAATAAGTTGTTGCTACGCCTAACACATAAACTGTAGTTAACAAAAATTTTTTATATGAAGTTTGGGTTGCTTGTGTAGCAATAAAACTTATTACAATAGGTATCAACGGATACACACAAGGAGTGAAACTTGCCGCTACTCCTGCAAAGTAAACTGCAATAAATGATAAATTTTCTTGCATAATCCTGGCTAACTACTTAAAAGAAAATTTTTGTTCCACAAGAAATTTGTCTTGGTGGAGATTGAACTCCTGGAAATTCTTCATATTTAATATTGAACAAATTATCAATTGTTAGATAAAATTTTGTGTTAGTGAAATTTTTTATCCATGTGAGGTTGAAAACTACAAATTCTTGTGGATGTGTCTTTGTAAAATGTTTATAAGTTGTAGTAAAAGTAGTTTCTATTTTATAAAACATTGGTAGTGAGCAGACCAATGAAACTGTTTGTTTTGGAAAGTTTTCTAAATATTTTGTTTCTAAATTTTCTTGTAGGTCAAAAGTTTTTTCTATAAAAGTTATAAACAAACTTGAAGAAAGATTTTTGTAGCATAATTGAGTTACAAGTTCAATTCCTTTTATATCCACTTTTGCGATATTTGACACTTTCCATACATCGCTAGAATTTTTCATACGGAGCCAGTCAATAGTGTTTGTCGGTTCATAAATAAATCCTGTAATTGAAAAGTTAAGATTCTTTCTAAATTTGTGGTTTAAAGATAATGAATAATTTATACTATGTTCAACTTTCAATTCTTCTTGTGCTTTATGTATTGGGTCCCAGTAAAAAAGTTCAGTGTAGGAAGGAATACGGAACACTTTTGAAATGTTTGCTTTGAGGTTGCTGTGTTGAGAAAGTAAAAATGTTATTGCAGTTCCCCATTGGGGAATTAGGTTATATCGAGAGAAATAGTTTAATCTTAAAGTAGTTTCTAAAGAAAAACTTTTATAAGGTAAAATTAGGTTAGTATACAACGCATATTCTTCATCAGTTAATTCGCCCATTCCTTTCCAAGAAGGTAAAACAGTGCTATAACCTTTACTGTCAAGATGTTTAAACAAAATTTCTATCCCGTGTTGTAAAAATAGGAAGTTATATTTCAGGTTTAACTTTGTAGTTGTACCGTAGAGATATGTGTTATGATAATTAGAATAAACTTGTGGTGAATACCGTTGTGTTGTATAGTAATCATATCCATACCTTGAAAAAAAATTAGCCTCAACAACACAATTTTTTTTCAAAACAACAGTTGGTGATACGGAAACAAAAATTGTCCTTGTTTGTTCATATTCTGTTCGTGTATTTGGTGTTGTATAGAAATCTTGTGCACCAAAGTGTTTGTCTAACAAAGCAAAAATAATGTCTGTATTATGTATTTTTGTAAACGAGAACAAGTTTGCAGTTTTGTAATCAGTATTTTCTTTAAACCCGTCTGACTTGCTGGTAGTTAAAGAGACAAAATTGTCTTGTTTAGCAATACGAAGGTTTAATTTTGTAAACCCGAAATTGCCGTAAGTTATATCTATCATATTAGGCAAAATGTATTTTTTGGTAAGTATGTTAATCACTCCGCTGAACGCGTTCGTACCGTAAACAGCAAAATTGGTTTTGTTTATGATTTGGATAGATTCTATATCGTCTATGTTAACAGGGAGATTACAGTTATGGTGAGCAGTTTGTGGGTCAGTTATAGGTATACCGTTTAAATACAATTTTGTTTGTTCAAAACTGCCAGCGTTTAACGAAATATCTGCTTGTATTTGTCCTCGGGTTTGAATGTTTGTGTTATATAATTTTAGTATTTCAAATACATTGTTTTTAGCCAATTTTTCTATTTCGTTATGAGTGATAACCAACCCGCTGGTAGGTAGAAAATCTGTTGTTTTTAGTTTTATTGTTTCAAGATAAATTTCAATACAGAAACAGCTAATACTAAAAAGGAAAATAAATTGCCAAATGAATAATTTGTAGATTTTCATATTTGCTCCTCTTTTGTTGATCAACACACCCCTTTGTCCCCTCTTGATAGAGGGGAAGGCAAAGCTGGCGCTTTGCCGCTACATTCTCTTTTTCACTTTTTCCCTCTCTCACTTTTTCACTTCTTTCACTATCACCTACCTGCTTATCACCTACCACCTAATTTTTAAACACACCCCTTTGTCCCCTCTTGATAGAGGGGAGACACACCCCTGCAC
>CALJEJ010000069.1 GCA_938074745.1 uncultured Endomicrobiia bacterium | reverse complement strand
TAATATTATCTTGAAGCCATATTATAGTTTTTCTAAAATTCAAAAAAAAGAATACAAGAGTTATATCCACAATACTTTTTTTATGTTTAGAAAGAACAATTGGATATAAATTTAATTATGTTAAATAAATCTTATCAAGGAGAATAGGATATGAGATTTACAGATATAATTTATTCTTTACTCATCTGGACAATCTTTGTGACAGGTATATTTTATATTTATGATGTGACTACAATATTAAACTGGGGATATAATAAGTTAATTGATAAGTTTGAAATAAATATTCTTTTAAAACCATCAACAAAAAATATCACTTCAGAAGATTATTTATCTAGTTGTGTTTCTGAAATAAAAAAAAGTTGTTTTCAATATAAATATCTAAAAATATATACAACAGTTTTATCTAAACAGGATATATTTGAAATGATAAATAGCAATGAAGAGTTGAGGTATATATTAAATCTTCTTACTCAAAATCCTTTTCCTGATGTAATAAAAATAAAGTTTGTGGATTTTCATAAAGAAGAATTTTTGATGTTAACAAAAAAGTTAAAAACAATGCCTTTTGTTAAAGAAATTATTTTTGATTATAATTTAAGCACATATTTATCTCGTGTAAATGTCATAAGAAAGTATAGTCTATGGATTACTAGAATCGTGTTTTTTACATTATTGCTAATTTTAGTATATGTTTTATTTCAAATTTTTTCTGAAAGAAAAATTTTCTGGATTAAATTCTTAATTTTTGTAGTAGTTTATATACCATTATTGTTGGGGAATATAACAATTCTTAAGGTTATAATACCAAAGGTAACGTTCAGTTTATGGGAAATTTTGTGTTATATAGTAATCTTTATCTCTTCTAGTCTGATACATAGTGTAGAGACTTTGAAAAAAGGAAGCAGCAGTGAAAATATTTAAATTTTTGATTTTGCAGTTCTGTTTTATCTCGTTAGGATTTTCTGTTTCACAAAAAGAAATTAAACAAAAAAGAACAGAACTGAAAACAACACAACAACTTATCCGACAAAAAGATTTGGTTAAAAAAAAGTTTGTTGAACAGGAAGCTGCTGTTTTTAAAGAATTAAAAGATATAGAAAATAAACTAAAAAAATTGGAGTCTGAAAAAACTGAAATTTTAAAAAAAATTGAGGTGGTTACAAAACAATTAAATTTTGTAAAAAACGAAATTGAAAATCTTACCACTGATATAGAATTTTATAAACGGTATATAAGTATAGAACTGAACCGCTTCGTAAACGAATATATATTAATATCACCATTTTATGAAGACAATTTTTTACGGAAATTAAAAAAAATTGGTTTACGTGAACAAGCACTACAATTGAAAACTGCACAGTTAAAGAAAGATTATGCTGAACGGTTGCATACAGAGTATTTAAAACATAAAACAGAATTAGAAAATTATAATTTTCAATTAGCGGAAAAACAAAAACAACAAAAAAAGTTGTTTTTACAAAAAAATGCTATCCTTAATGATATTAAGAAAAAAAGGACAAAAGTAGAAACAGAAATTGCTATGTTGAAAAAAACGCAACAGGAATTAGAACTTGTTTTGAAAAAACTTGAACAAAAATATATAGAAAAGATACGTCGTGAAATGGTTGGTAAAGAACAGAAATATGTTCCACAGATAAAAGAAAAGTTTATAAAACCTATTTCAGGTGAAGTTGTAAGCAAATTTGGAAAGACAACTGATGCTGATGTGTGTATAATACGTAATGGAGTAATAATTCAAGGTATTTCATTTAGTGATGTAGTGTCAATAAATAAAGGGAAAGTAATTTTTGTCTCACAAAATTTCCGTAGTTATGGTAAAATGATAATCATTGAACATAAAGATGAAATTTATTCTATCTATGGCCAATTAGGCGAGATTAAAGTTGTAGAAGGACAACAAGTGGAAAAAGGAACTATAATTGCTAAAACAAATCGTGATGGAGAATTGTATTTTGAATTAAGGAAAGGGTTAGTTCCTGTAGACCCTGAACTTTATTTTGAATAATAAATTTTGTATAATTTTCAATTTAAGATTAGGGAAGTTATATGCCTATATATGAATATAAATGTAAAACTTGTGGTTTAGAATTTGAACTTTTGATTTATTCTGGTGATAAAGCGAAATGTCCTGTATGTAATTCTGAAGAATTGTTTAAAAAAGTTTCTTTACCTAACTTTGTAGGAGGAAGTAACAATTCAAACAGTAGTAGTTTAAATAATAATCCATGTGGTGGTTGTACTGCTACAAGTTGTGCTACCTGTAAATCTAAATAGTTTTAATCCAAAAATTGACCATTTTAATATTTTAAAAATTTAACTATAAATGATGATACGACTACTTAGTAAAAACAACTCAACAGTTTGTAAGGTATTGTATATATTTATTTTCACATTTTTAATTGTTCAGAAACTTTTCTCAATAAAAACTCAAGTTTTTAAATACAAAATATGTCCTACTGAAAATTTTGAAATTTATTATTGCAACAAAAATGTAGAACCTATCTTACCTTTAGTTACAGAACTTATAGAAACATCATTTGTCAATAATACAGAATTTTTTGATATTAAATTTGACTACAAAATACCATTTTTTTTGTTCTATGGATATGAAGAATTTTTACAAAATACTATTGTTAATGTTTCTGAAGGTACTGGTGGTGTAACAGAAGCTTTTAAAAACAGACTTTTACTTCCTTACACAGGTTCTAAAAAAACATTACAACATGTTATTAACCACGAGTTTATTCATGAAATAGAATTTAACATTTTATATTCTGGTTTTTGGCGAACACCAAGGTTAGCAAAATCAATTTTTTATCCGCACTGGTTGCTTGAAGGTCTTGCTGAATATAGAGCACGGGATTTTACAAAAACAGAACAGGAGATGGTTGTACGAGACATGGTGTTGTCTAATAAACTTATTCCATTAGAACAATTACATAATTTTGGTCATTTAAAACCGCACATGGTACTTCCTGCTTATGAACAATCAGCGAAATTTATGGAATTTTTAGCAGTAGAATATGGTCCTAAGACGTTGGTAGATATGTTGAAATTATATCGCGATAGGTTTGATGCTAATTCTGTAGTATTGAGTGTTTATGGTCTTACATTGAAACAGTTAGAAAAAAAGTTTATTGAAGAAATGGAAACGAGATATTTTTACGAAATAGAAGTAAGTTCTATGACTGATTTGGATATAAGAAAAAGAATTACTTCTGACAATATATATCTTGTTCACCACTATTCTCCTTGTATTTATAAAGATCAGCTTATATATTTAGCTGACCATGAAGGTGAAGTAAGTTTTTATACAATTTCGTTAAATTCTAAACACATAAACAAAAAACCTAAACGAGTGATCCCCAAAAGGATAATTAAAAATAATGTGGATATTATCCACAAAGAACGTATTTCTGTTTCATCTAAAGGAACTTTATGTTTTAGTGGACTAAAAAATAATAGATCATATCTATTTTTGTATAATCTACATACAAAACAGTTAAAAAAATATAGTTTTAAAGAAATAGATATTATTTCTTCAGTGTACATTTCTCCTGACGAAAATTTTGTTGCAATAACAGGAGTAAAAAATTCTTATGGTGATGTTTTTTTATTTGACATAAAAACGCAAAAAATTACCCAGATTACAAACGATGAACATTTTGAGTCGCATGTAACTGTATCTAAAGATGGTAAAATGGTAGCATATTATAAAGAATTGCCATGTAAAAAATTTTCTTCTGAAACACAAACATATTTTTATACTTTTCAAACTGACATTTTTGTTTTTGATTTGGTAAATTCTAAAGAAATACAGATAACTCATACTATAGCAGACGAATACTATCCATGTTTTATATCTAACAATAAACTGGTGTATACAAGTGACTATAATGACGATTATTTAGATAATGGTTACGGTGTGTACAACTTATTTATGTGCAAAATGGATGATACAACTACACCAGTTCTATTTAAAAAACTGACGAATGTTATTGGTGGGATTTATCAACCATATGTGGACGAACACAATGTTGTTGTATGTTATTACCGTAATATGGGGAAACATATTTATTTATTTTCTTTAGACGATATTCCTGAAATGGTTAAAGAAGAATTTGATAGTTTTTCTGCTGGAGAAATAAATACTTTAGATGAGTCAAAAGATTCATTTTATAAAGTAAGCAAAATTAAAAAAATTAAAGATTATAAATTTACTTTTTCTACGGACCTTTTTTTTCCTTTCTTTTATTATTCTTCACAGGAAGGGTTAGCTGCTTTGTTTTATTGGCAAGGGTCGGATATGGTTGCAGAAAACAAAATAGGTGTGTATACACTAATAATGGGAGAAAAAAATTTTTCTTATGATATTACTTATGAACATTTAAGATACCGACCTTTAATATTATTTAATTTTAGTGGAACAAGATATTATATTGACTATATCAACAGGATATTACGAGATTATTTAATATTTAAGTTAGGCATTGCCTATCCATTAGATAAGTTTTCGTACATTACTTTGTTGTTTGGTTATCCATATTTAAAATACAGTTTTGAAATTGATAACGATATAAAAGTTATGAAAGAAAACATCGTATATTTAAATTACACACGAAATACTCTTAGTGGTAAATATTTAGAACCGATATATGGCAATTATTATGAACTTAGTGGTCAATTTTCAGAAAAGATATTTGATGGTGATTTTTCTTACCAGATATTTAGGTTTAGTTTTATGAAATACATCAATTTAGGTAAAGAACACGCAGGAGTTATAAAAGTTAACTTGGTTAACAGCACAGGAGAAGATAAAGTTAGTTTTTCTATTGGTGGGATGAACGCTGTGCGAGGTGTACCTGAAGGTAAGATAAAATCTCATGCTTTTGGAGTTTTTAGTTTAGGTTACAGATTACCTTTGGTATACGATATAAACTATTATATGTGGTATTTATTTCCAGACCTGTTCTTAAAAGGTTTGTATGTAGAACCATTTTTTGATTTTGGGATTGACCACACTTTTAATACAGTTAATTCTATAGGGCTCAGTTTCAAATTATATACTTTTGTACTACAAACATATGTGTTAAAATTTAATTTAACTTTTGCAAAACAAAATGTGCCAGATAGTAGTATTGTTAGTTATTTTACTTTGTCTGGCGGGATATAGATTTAAGTTTGATTAGATTTAGTCAAATTGTATGAAAAGAAAAAAAAATATAATAAAAAAAATTGTTTACATAGGAGTATTATTAGTTATAATATACATAATCTTTAACTATGCTATGCGAAGTTATATTCATTCTCGTAAAGAAGTAATAGTTCCTAATATTGAAAACAAATCTGTTGTTGAAGCTTTAGGTATAGTTTCAAACCTTGGGCTTGGACTTAAAAAAATTGGTGAGACTTATAATTCTGACCTTCCTGCCGGGACTATAGTGTCTCAACAACCTCCTGCAGGTATGGTAGTTCGTGAAGGTCGGTTCATAAATGTTGTATTAAGTTTAGGTGGGCAGAAAGTTTTTGTACCTAACATTGTTGGTAAGGAAAAACGTGAAGCAGAAATAATTTTACGACAATATGGATTATCTGTAGGAACAGTTACAGAAACATTTTCGTTGAGATATGCAAAAAATTTTGTTATTTCTCAACAACCACAGGAAGGCGAGATTGTAGAACGTAATACACAAGTAAATTATACATTATCCTTAGGTTTTCCTCCGGAAAATTTGTTACTTGTTCCAGAGTTTAAGAATAAACCTCTGGAAGAAGCGTTTAGTTGGGCTCAACAAAAAGGTATAGAAGTTGTTTTAAAAGATGTTTATTCAAAAGATCACAATGACGGTATTGTTATTGACCAATTTCCTTTACCTGATAGTGTAATTTCTCAACAAGAGAAATTGGAACTTGTTGTAGCAAGGTCTCTTACACAGCCAAAAAATATGTTATCCCAGCAACCTGAATATAACTTTGTTTATGAATTACCTGCAATGGGTGGGAAACATAAAAATGTAAAAATTGTCCAAGTAACACCTACAGGAGAACGAGTGTTATATAACCAACTTACTCCTCCTGGAGAAAAAATTTTTTTATATATCTCTGATAGAGAAAAAACAAAAATAAGGGTTTTTATAGATGGAGTGTTGATTGATGAAAAATAAATTTTCTTTACCACAAATTTCTGTATCTATTCTGAACAGTGATTTATGTAATATAAAAGAAGTTGTTAAAACTTTAGAACAACTCAAAATTAATTTTATCCATTTAGACGTTATGGATGGCCATTTTGTTCCCAATTTAACTTTTGGTATCCCTGTGGTAAAATGTATTCGGTCGTACACAGAACGTTTTTTAGATGTCCATCTAATGATAGACAATCCAATAGAATATATTAAAGAATACATAAATTCCCAGCCTAATATTTTAACATTTCATTATGAGGCTGTTAAATCTAAAAATGAAATCTTGCGTATTGTTGAAACAATTAAGAAAGCCAAAATTTTGGCAGGGATTTCTATAAAACCAACCACTCCTGTAAAAAAAATTTTTCCGTATTTAAACCACATTGATTTAGTGCTGGTAATGACAGTAGAACCGGGTTTTGGTGGACAAAAAATTTTGTCCAATTGTTTAAATAAAATTTCTGTTCTAAGAGAACATCGTGATAAACATAAACTAAACTTTATAATTTCTGCTGACGGAGGGATAAACGAACATAATATTCGCGAAATTCTTTCTCTTGGTTGTGATTTACCTGTTGTAGGCAATGCAATTTTTGGCAGTTCTGATATTTCTAAAAAGATAAAGTTGTTTAGAACATTGACATTAAAATAAAAATTATGTAATATATATTTTATCTTATGAACGAAGAATTTGTTTCTGAACTTAAAAAACTTATTCAATTACAAAAATTAGATTCAGAAATAACTTCGTTAGAAGAGGAAACTAAAAGTATTCCTGAGGAAATAAAGTTACTTACAAACCAAATCAACGATTCTCAAAAGACGGTTCTTTCTGCAAAAGAAGAATTGAAAAATATTCAACTACAAATAAAACAGAAAGAATTGGATTTACAAACTATAGAAGGACAAATTAAAAAACACAATACTGAACTTAATAGTGTTAAAACGAACGAACAATACCGTGCGTTACTTTCAGAAATTCAGAAACTTACAGAACAGAAAGACAATATTGAGACAGAAATTCTTAATTTAATGGAGACAGTAGACCAAGTTCAACAAAAAATACGTACTTTAGAAACAAACTATGCTGAAGAAAAAAGTAAGTTAGAAGGTAAAATTGAAGAGTTAAAAAAGAAACAAGAAGAACTGAATACACAAATATCACAAAAGCACCAAGAAAGAGAAAAGTTTGCTTCCGAAATTAAACCGAAATATTTAGATGTGTATGAACATATTAAAGCCAATCGGGATACAGTGGCAATATCTGCTGTAATAGACAATTCCTGTAGTGCGTGTAATATGCGACTTACTGCACAGGAAATAAACGATATAATGAAATATGAAGAATTTGTTTTTTGTGAATCTTGTTCAAGAATATTATATATTCCGTTAGAGTTAGAGAAATAACTTTTTTGTTTATGTTCTTTTAAAAGGGTCTACCAACAGATAAGTTGAGGTATCGCTCCGATTGTTTTATCGGAGAGGAAAGTCCGGACTCCCTCCCTTAACTCAATGTTAAGGGAAAAACTGCAGTCCATGAAAGTAACACATTGGCTAAAAGCAACAATGTGTTACCGAAATGGGCCATTCTGGCAATTTAATTGCCAGAATAGAGGTGCGAACAGTGACGCTTCGGTATGCAAATACCGAAGCAACCTGTTATACAATATTGTATAACAGGTTGAACCTCTAAGGTAACTTAGAGGGTGAAACGGCTAAACCCTTGCAGGGAGCAAGACCAAATATATTATAAGGTAGGTCGCCAATAGAGAAATGATACCCTTTCTGACGATATGTCAGAAAGAACAGAATTCGGCTTACCTTATCTGTGGTAGACCCTTCTTCATTTATCTCTTCTTTTTTTTATCAATCCTTTCCCAACCTCTCTTGTAATTCTTTTCCATAATTTTGTATTATTTATAAATATAAATTTAAATGTAAATAGAGGTGGGGGGATGAAAATAAAAATTCCTTTTAATCTTTTAAAAAATATAGGTAAAATTGTTATAGGAGAATCACAAAAAGTTCAACAACAAACACAAACTTCGTTATCTCCGGCAGTGGCTAAACAAACAATTACAGAATTGTCACTTAGATCTGTAGATGCGTTGATAAAATCTCTTTCTGACAAAGACCCGTTTGTTAGAGCGATAAGTTGTGAAGTTTTAGGTCGTATGAGAGAAAAAAAAGCATTGAAACAGATTATGTTGTTGTTAAAAGACAGTTCAAAATATGTTCGTGAGAAAGCAGCAATTGCTCTTGGTCAGATTGGAGATAAAAAAGCAGTGCCAGTTCTTGTAGAAGCGTTAAATGACGAAGCTGAAGAAGTTCGTGTAACAGTAGCAGGCGTGTTAGGCCATTTACGAGATAGACTTGCAGTTCCCGCGTTGATAAAAACTTTAGAAGACCCGTCGCCTACTGCAAGAATGAAATCGGCAATTTCGTTAGGTATAATTGGTGATCCTAAAGCTATCCCTGCATTGTTTAAAGCATTAAAAGATCCGCACGAACTTGTCCGTAAATATGCTTGTGAAGCGTTAGGTAATATAGGTCGTGCTGCAATCCCTGCGTTACTTTTAGCATTAAAAGATGAAAATGTTCGTGCACACGCAGCACAGGTTTTAGTTAAGATTAAATAAAAGAGGTTACTTTATGTCGTGGGAGAAAGATTTTAACACGTTAGAATTAAAATGGGAACAACGCTGGGAAGAAACAAAAATATTTTATTCTTCTTTGGATAATAATAAACCTAAATTTTATTGTTTAGTGATGTTTCCGTATCCTTCTGGTAAAATTCATATGGGTCATGTAAGAAATTATGTTATAGGTGATGTGATCGCAAGTTATAAAAGAATGACAGGATACAATGTGTTTCATCCGATAGGATGGGACGCGTTTGGTTTACCTGCGGAAAATGCCGCTATTAAACATAATATTCCGCCGGAAAAATGGACTTGGGATAATATCGCTTCTATGAGAACACAGTTGAAACGGTTAGGTATAAGTTATGACTGGTCAAAAGAAATTGCTACTTGCGAGCCTGAGTATTACAAATGGAACCAGTGGTTCTTTATAAAAATGTTTGAACGTAACCTTGTCTACAAAAAAAAGTCGCCTGTGAACTGGTGTCCAAAATGTCAGACTGTGCTTGCAAATGAACAAGTTCATGACGGTCTTTGTTGGCGTTGTGATAGCGAGGTTCTACAGAAAGAGTTGGAACAATGGTTTATAAAAATTACAGATTATGCAGAAAGGTTGTTAGAAGGGTTGAAATATTTAGAAGGCAACTGGCCTCAAGAAGTTATAATAATGCAAAAAAACTGGATTGGCAAATCTGTAGGTACAGAGGTTAAGTTTAGAATTGAAAATGGGAAGTTTAACGAATTGACTGTTTTTACTACTCGGGCTGATACTTTGTTTGGAGCAACTTTTATTTCAGTTGCGCCAGAACACGAGTTTTCACGATATGTTGCAGAAAATAATTCCAAAGTAGCCGAATATTTGTCGCATACATTGAACAAATCGTTAAAGGAACGTAAATTTGCAAAAGATAAAACTGGTATCTTTTGTGGATATTATGCTATAAACCCTGTGAATAACCAGAAAATTCCTATATATATCGCAGATTATGTTTTAATGGAATACGGTACCGGTGCAATAATGTGTGTTCCTGCACATGACCAACGCGATTTTGAATTTGCCAAAAAATATAATCTTCCAATAAAAGAAGTTATAAAACCTGTTTCAGGTGAAACTGTTTTACCAGACGCTGCTTATGAATTAGACGGTATAATGGTAAACTCTGGCGAGTTTGACGGGTTACCCTCTTCAGAAGGTAGAGAAAGAATTACTGAATGGTTATCTACTCGTAATTTAGGTAATAAAAAAATAAATTATAGACTAAAAGATTGGCTTATATCAAGACAACGTTATTGGGGTACTCCTATTCCTATAATTTACTGTCCTCGTTGTGGAACTTTGCCAGTTTTAGAGAAAGATTTACCTGTTATACTTCCTAAAAACGTAAAAATTACTGGTGTAGGAGAATCTCCTTTGAAATATGTCCCAGAGTTTGTTAATACAAAATGTTACAACTGTGGTAGTAACGCAACACGGGAAACTGATACTATGGACACTTTTGTAGATTCTTCTTGGTATTATGCACGGTATTGCGACCCACAAAATACAAATCTTTGTTTTGATAAAGAAATTACAAATTACTGGTTACCTGTAGACCAATACATAGGCGGAATTGAACACGCATGTATGCATCTTATATATTCTCGGTTTTGGCATAAAGTGATGTATGACCTTGGCTTGGTTTCTACTGAAGAACCGTTCACAAAACTGCTTACACAAGGGATGGTTACTTTGAACGGTTCTGTAATGTCAAAATCAAAAGGGAATATTGTAGAACCTGAAACTATTATTTCAAAGTATGGAAGTGACACTACGAGATTGTTTATTTTATTTGCAGCACCACCTCAAAAACAACTTGACTGGAACGATAAAGGTGTTGAAGGTTGTTGGCGGTTTGTTAACCGAATCTACCGGTTGGTAACAACTGTTTATTCTTCTGAAGAAAAAAAATTTCCTGAAGATGATAAAGAATATATTAGTCATAGAAACCAACTTTTACATACTTACCACAAACTGTTAAAAAAAATCACACAAGATATTGAAAAAGAATACCAGTTTAATACTGCAATAGCCAGAATTATGGAATTGACCAACGCATTATTTTCTTACCCGTATTTAGGAGATTCTGTATCACGGGAAATTATACAAAATCTTGTAATAATACTCTCTCCATTTACACCACATTTAAGTGAACAACTGTGGGAATTGATGGGAGAAAAATATTCAGTTCGTCTTCAACCTTGGCCTAAATACGACCCCGAACTTGCAAAAGAAAAAGTTGTAGAAATTCCTGTCCAAGTAGATGGTAAGTTGAAAATAAGAATTACTGTTGAAACAGGAACAGATGAAGAAACGTTGAAAGAAATTGTTTTGTCTAACGAGAAAATAAAAAGTGTAATCAACAACAAAAAAATTTTTAAATGGGTAATACTTAAAGATAAACTTGTAAACATAGTCACTAAATCCACCGTTGAGCTATCTTAAAATGTAAAATACAGTGGGAATATTTATATTTGTATAAAAAAACTACAAACTTTTTAACAGGATAATTGTTTTTGTGTAGATGAAAATGAAAAATTTAATTC
>CALJEJ010000068.1 GCA_938074745.1 uncultured Endomicrobiia bacterium | reverse complement strand
AATAAGTTATTTTGTTAATGCTCTACGAGGAATTAAAAATCTCAAAATCCCTGAAGATACTTTACTTAGATATGATGAAAATATCCAGTTCTATGTGAGAAAGATAAATTTTAAGAGAGAGCCTGTTTCACTCAAGTATTTCCAGTACCTGGCAGTGCTTTTTACCGAAATTGTTCTGGACAGTCTTAAGAATAGAAAACTTCATTTTTTGTATGAACTCAACGAGTTTCTTAAAAATTATAAACAGGAAGAGGGTATTGACCTTATAGAGGAGTTTACTGAGAATGATTTAAGAAAACTCGCTTTCTGGATGGCAACAGGATCAGGAAAAACACTGATAATGCACATAAACTATCATCAATTTTTCAATTATAAATTGTTCTCTCCGGATAATATCCTCCTTATCACCCCAAATGAGGGGCTTTCAAAACAGCACTTTGAAGAACTTCAAAAAAGTGGTATTCCATGCAGACTTTATGCTGGAAGTTCAAACGGAGGTTTAAAAAGTGAAAATGAAGTTCTGGTTATAGAGATGACAAAATTTGTAGATAAGAAAAATGATAGTGGCGGTACAACAGTTCCTGTTGATACTTTTGGTAAAAGAAATCTTATATTTGTTGATGAAGGGCATAAGGGTAGAAGGTCAGAAGAACAAAAATGGGTAAAGTTAAGAAATAGACTTACTGAAGATGGTTTTGCTTTTGAATACAGTGCAACTTTCGGACAGATTTTAAGTGAAACTCAACCTGAAACACTTAAAGAGTATGCTAAATCTATCGTTTTTGATTATTCCTATAAATATTTCTATCTAGATGGTTATGGCAAAGATTTTTTGGTTTTGAATGTAAAAGAAACAAAAATTTCTGACTATGAATTTCAAGAAGGAATGTTTGTTGCCAATCTTTTATCCTTTTATGAGCAACTCCTTGTTTATGAAGAAAATAAGATATTAGCTAAAGAGTATAACATTGAAAAGCCGCTCTGGATTTTTGTTGGCACCACCGTTACAGGAAAAGAAGAAGAGTCGGATGTTATTCAAATTATAAAATTCGTAAAAAAGGTTTTAGATGACGAAAACTGGCTAAAGAAGTGGGTAAATAAGATAATAAACGGCAAAACGAACTTAAAAGATGAAGAAGGTAATGATGTATTTAAAGTCAGATTTAAATATCTTAGAGAAAAAGGTATTAATTTTGACGATATTTATAGAAGAATTTTTGGTGGTAGAGGTAACCTAAATTTATATGTTTTAAAAAATGCCGAGGGAGAGATTGGGTTAAAGGTCGGTGAAAATGAATATTTTGGAGTGATAAATATTGGAGATGTTCCTGGGTTAAAAAAACAATTAGAGAAGGAAGAAATATCAATGGTTGAGGACGCAATTTCTGGTTCTCTCTTTGATGATATTAAAAAAGAAAATTCTAAAATAAATATCCTCATTGGTTCAAAGAAATTTATTGAAGGATGGGATACATGGCGAGTATCTTCAATGGGACTTTTGAACATAGGTAAAGGGCAAGGTCCACAGATTATACAGTTGTTTGGTAGAGGAGTGAGACTAAAAGGTAAAGGTATGACACTAAAAAGAAGTGGCGAAAATTTACAGATTAAACTTTTAGAGACACTTAATATTTATGGTATTAAGGCTGACTATTTAAATAAATTTTTAGAAGCTATTGGGAAAGAAGAAGTTGAATTTGAGACTATTGAGATACCGGTTCAACCTCAACATAAAGAAAAATGGGAAGTTCTTTATATACTTTCCAAACCACAAAAAAAGGAGTTTAAAGAAGAAAAGATTCTAAAATTAGAAGTTGACGATAGAATTTCCTATACGATTGATATTCGTCCAAAAGTTTCAATATACATTTCAGAAAGAGAAGAAAAAGGAATTAAAATAGAAGATGTAACAGCAGAAAATGAGGAGCAGAAATTTAAACTGATAGAGAAAATAGATTTCCTAGATTGGGAAAGAATATATCAGGAAATAGTTGAATTTAAACTTCAAAGAAATTATTGGAATCTGGTTTTTGACAGAGAGAGACTTAAGGATATTCTTTCATCTGCTAAATATTCTATATTTTCACTTATGGAAGTTTTTGAAGTAAAAGATGACGAAGATATAAAAAGGCTTGAAGATATAGCACTTCTTGTTATTAAAAAATATCTTGATTTGTTTTACAGGAAACACGCAAGACAATTTGAGACAGATAATTTAGAGTATGAAAAGGTTAAACAGTTACTACTTCCATTTCTTTCTGAAAAAAAGCAAAGCTACATAGTCCAGATTGATAAGAAAAAGAAAACACTGATTACTAAAATAAGAAATCTAATAAAAAATTTAAATAGACTCCTTAAAGAGGATACCGAAACTCTGCCACGGATTTATTTTGATGGCTCTCTCTATGTACCGCTATTGCTTAAAAGTGAGAAAATAGACCGGATTTCACCTGAAGGGTTAGTAAAAAGTGAAGAATATTTTGTTAAAGGGATAAGAGAGTATCTGAAAATAAATAAAGAAAGGTTCAAAAATTATGAAATATATCTTCTAAGAAATTTACCAAAAAGCGGGGTTGGGTTTCAGTTAGAATGGTCCGGGTTTTATCCAGATTTTATTATGTGGATAAAAGAAGGTAACCAACAGAGAATTGTTTTTATAGACCCTAAAGGATTAGAACATTTTAAAGGATTAGATGATGAAAAGGTAAAGTTTAGAAACGAAGTTAAAGAGTTAGAAAAAAAGCTCGGTAAGAATAACATACTGTTAGATTCTTTTGTGCTTTCTATTACTCCTTATGACGAGTTGGTCAAAGGGTTGACTCCTGCTACTACAAAAAATAAATATATAGAAAAAAACGTTTTATTTTTAAACGATAATGACTGGCCAGAAAAATTGTTTAGTAAATTATTAAAATGAAATCAAACTATCAATTGTTTACTGAAGCAAGGAAATATATTGTTGGTGGGGTGAACTCGCCAGTGAGAGCGTTTAAAACAGTTGGCGGAGTTCCGTTGTTTATTAAAAAATCTAAAGGGTCAAAAATTTATGATATTGAAAATAGAGAATATATTGATTATTGTATGTCTTGGGGTGCTTTGATATTAGGACATGCTAATCAAGAAGTAATAAAAGCAGTAAAAGATGTTTTAGAAAATGGTACAAGTTATGGTGCACCAACACAGTTAGAGATAAAATTAGCAAAAGAGATATGTTCTGCATTACCGTCAATAGAGATGCTTCGTCTTGTAAACTCTGGTACTGAAGCGACAATGACTGCTATACGGTTAGCAAGAGGTTATACAGGTAGAAATAAAGTCATAAAATTTTCTGGATGTTATCATGGCCATGTTGATTATTTACTTGTTCAAGCAGGGTCAGGTGCTACAACTTTGGGTATACCAACAAGTTCAGGAGTTCCTAAAGATTTTGTTAAAAATACTTTTGTTGTTCCGTATAACAATTTGGATGCTGTAGAAAAATTAGTAAAAAAATATTATAAAGATATTGCTTGTATAATAGTTGAACCTGTTGCAGCGAATATGGGAGTTGTTCTTCCAAAAGATGGTTTTCTTGAAGGATTACGAGAAATATGTGACTATTACAAAATTGTTTTAATTTTTGACGAAGTGATAACAGGATTTCGGTTAACATATGGAGGAGCACAAACATTGTTTAAAATAAAACCTGACCTTACATGTCTTGGTAAAATTATAGGTGGTGGGTTTCCTATAGGAGCAGTCGGTGGAAAAAAAGAAATTATGGAACATCTTGCTCCGGTTGGTTCTGTTTACCAAGCAGGGACGTTATCAGGTAACCCTCCAGCAGTAACCGCAGGTATTACAACACTGAAAATTTTGAAAAACAAACAAATATATAAATCACTTGAACAGAAGACAAAGTTTTTGTGTGAAACAATAAAACAAAATATTAAAAAATTTAAACATCAGGTAGTGATAAATTATATCGGGTCAATGTTTACTATATTTTTTACTGAAAAAGAAGTTTATGATTATGAAACTGTATTATCTGCAGATACTAAATTGTATGCAAAATTTTTCCACAAGTTGTTAAAAAAAAGAATCTATTTTCCCCCCTCACAGTTTGAAGCGTGTTTTTTGTCTTTTGCTCATACTGATAAGGATATAGAATATACGACAAAAATCTGTAAGGAGGCTTTAATAGATGTTTAAGTTGCCAAAAAAAGTTTTAAATGATATACCAAAGTATGACGAATATCTTAAAAAATTTCTTAGTGGCGAGTTAAAAGATACATTTTTCCGTGGAGTTCGTGTTCCTTGGGGGTTCTATTCACAACGAGGTGGAAAAATTTTAATGTCTAGGTTAAGAATACCTGCAGGAATTTTAACACCACAACAGTTAAAAGCAATTGGTGAATCAGCAGAAAAGTTTGCTAATGGAAAACTTCATATCACAACAAGGCAGGATATACAAATACATAATGTACCATTTGAGAATTCTATAAAAATAATAGAGTATCTTAAAGATTATAATATCTCCCCCCGTGGTGGCGGAGGAAATACTGTAAGAAATATCACAGGATGTTATCTTTCAGGAATCTGTCCTTATGAAAAGATTGAAGTATATAGAATTGTTTGTGGCCTTACTGAATATTTGTTATCATTAGATGAATCTTTGAATCTCCCCAGAAAGTTTAAAATTGCGTTCTCAGGATGTCAAAAAGATTGTTGTTTTGCAGGCGTGAACGATGTAGGGTTTGTTGGTATTGACGGTTACTTTAAAGTTTTATGTGGTGGAGGTATGGGTGCGAAAAGTGCTGTTGGTAAAGTTATTGAAGAAAAGGTTGAAGTAGAAGAAGTAGGTTATGTGGTGAAATCAATTATGAATGTTTTTAACAAATATGGAGATAGAAAAAACAGACACCATAACCGTCTAAGATTTCTTATCCAAGATATTTCTTGGGAAAAGTTTGTAGAACTTTATAAAGAAG
>CALJEJ010000067.1 GCA_938074745.1 uncultured Endomicrobiia bacterium | reverse complement strand
AACAGTGCCCTAACTTTTGAAACTATTGAAACTATTGTAACTATTGAAACTTTTGAAACTTTTGTAACTTTTGTAACTTTCAATTCAAAGTTGCTTAGTTCCGTCATTGTTCTCGTTAATTTGATTAGTTTCAGGAGTTTCAGAAGTTTCAATAGTTTCAGGAGTTTCAGAAGTTGTATAAGTTTTTAATAATTCTTCTATTTCCTCTCTGAAACTTTTCACTTTAGGTTTTCTAAACTTCTGTCCTCTAATCCTTGCTCCTTTTAAGTATTCAATAAAATGATAAATTAACCTTGAAACCTCTATCGCTAACTTTTGCAACTTTTGAAACTCTTGCAAACTTATATAATTTAGGTCATAAGCAATATATAACTGGCTTCTTACTTCACCACACGAGCCACGAGCAATGTATAAAAATTGTATCAACTCTTCTTTCGTCCCACGTTCATACCCCTCTGCTATGTTTGACATAATAGAAACACTTGCACGTTGTATCTGGTCTTTTAAAGAATAATCTTTTGAAAATTCTTCATTCTTCGTTATCCTATAAATTTCTTTAACAAGTTCTCTCGTTTTTTGCCAAGCAATTATATCCTCAAACTTCTCAATCTTCACCTTCCTTTCCCCCTTGAAACTTTTGTAACTTCTGAAACTATTGAAACTCCTGAAACTTTTGAAACTATTGAAACTTCTGAAACTTTTGAAACTATATTTTCACAACATCACTTCTTCTTTCGCTTCCACCACTATTTCTTTATGAATTTTCTCCACACCTTTAGCCATACCAAGCATTAAACTTACATCACATATATTATTTATTGTCCTTGGCAAACCCAAAGTTAGATTATAAATTTCTTCCACTGCGAACTTGCAAAACAACTCGCCCGTAGGATGGCCTGCTACAAGTAACCTGTGTTTTATATATTCTGCCACCTCTTCTTTATCAAGATTTTTTATATGGTAATGATATGTAATTCTTGACTTAAACTGTCCTAAAGAAGCAATCTTTTCTCTTAACTCTGTTTGTCCTAACAAAATTATACTTAAAGAAGACGTATTTTGACCTGCACTGTTTAACAAAACTCGGAGTTGTTCAAAAACTTTTATATCTTCAACAAGGTGTGCTTCGTCAAAAAATATCACTGTATGTTTACCAATTTGGAAGTTACGATTTACTATTTCAACAAACAACTGCACCAACTCTGTATATTTAGTTGGAAGTTTCTCTATACCCCCCCCACCTACTCGGGTTAAAAACAAAACTAAATTGTGTACTAGTTCTTCCTGAGGGACAAACGGGTTGCCTAAATATACAAACTGGTAATTGTTCAAAGAAAGTTTGGAGATAAGGAAATTGCAAAGAAGTGTCTTGCCACTGCCATACTCGCCTGTTATCATACACAAAGGTTTTTTGTGTTCTATCACAAATTTAAGTCTGACGAACGCTTCTTCATGTTCTTTTGAAAAATAAAAATATCTTACATCAGGTGTTGTAGAAAACGGTAATTCTTTAAGTCCCCAATAGGATAGATACGACAATTTTTGTTCCATAAAAACTATACTTTTTGCAAATTAACTATAGCAACAATTTTTTTATCCATCTGAAAGTTGTATAGATTGTTCTTATAAAAATGTGATATATGTATCCTAAAAAACCGGATAAAATAGTTGGACATATACCTATCACATCTTTTAATGGAACTGTAATATAGGAAGTAATACCACAGTCGTCATTAACAACTACACTTTGTGAGGAAAGTTTAACCACTCTGTGAAGGAACAACTGTTCAGCAATTTTGTATAAAACCAAATCGCCGAGATACAACTTTTTGCGTGGAGGAATAATTAACACTGTTTGACCATTTCTTAACAATGGTCGCATACAACCACCGGCAAGTTTTACCACCACGATTTTCATAAACTCTAAATGACCTATCCCCAGAAACTTAATCTATAAAAAAATAGAACTGTTATTATGACAACCTGGGGACATATACACAGCCGCCTTTAAACACAGGATTGCCAGAAATACATTTCCCGCAGGCAAGCGCTGCTTGTTCAAAAATTTTTTCTGAAACAACTGTAGGTTTCTGGTACTTCTTTTTCTTTTTTTTATCTTCTTTTTTCATAGTAAAATAAATACAAAATTTGGACTTAACCAGTCAACAAATGTGATATTTATCACACGGCTGTTTTTTCAACAGTTTTTCTTGTTACGCAAGCCAACAGTTTTGCAACTGTATCACAACCGTATAATGTCCGTGTTTGTATAAAACTTATTCCCGGACAACGACGACAGTATTGAAGAATATCACAATTTAAACATTGTTGATATTGTTTTGTTTCCTCTAATTTTTCTACTATAGAAAAACTTCTTCGCCATATTTTTACAAATTTTTCTTTCTTTATTGACCCTAAAAAATATGGAAATTGAATACAAGGATACACTTCACCACGGGATGAAACTGCGACAATGTTCCTCCCAGCAGAACACAAAATGTGTGTGGTAAAATCTTTTTTTATATCCACCTGTGTTAAATTGTATTGTTTTAGTAGTTTGACCAACTTTTTTTCTTCAACGATAAAAGTTGTTGGTATTATATCACCGTTATTTCTAGGTGTACAGATTATGTCAAACTTGTATCTCACACCTAAACTATAAGCAAAATTTTCTAAAAACTTTTTTTGGTTCCAGTTGTATTTTGTTAACACGGATTTTATACAAACATCTATATTGTTATGTTTCAACATTTTTATCCCAGAAACAATTTGTGAAAACACATCTTTCCTTCTGACAAATTTTTCATGAAAATGTTTATTACCATATAAACTTATTTCAACTTTATCTACACCACAAGAAATTATTTTAGAAACTGTTTCTTTATTTATCAAACTTCCGTTAGTAAAAAGTATAACTACAAAATTTAATTTTTTAGCAAACTCAAGAAGAGTAAAAATATCTTCTCTTAACAACGGTTCACCACCTGTAAAAACTGTATACAACCCGCCTAAAGTTTTAATTTCTTCTAAACAGGACATAATTTCTTTTGTTGAAAGTTCATCGTTTTTTCTACGGACTTCTTGAGGAATATAACAATGAATACAATCAAAATTACATCTTGAAGTAACTTCTAACAACGAATATAACGGAACTCTGTTGTTATAACTTTGCCAGAAAAGTTCGTCTGATAAATTTTTAAAACCTTCATTCATACTCTTCAATTAAAGATTTATTTTTTAGTTCTGTGATAAACTCTTCTACATCTTTAGTCAAAGTTTCTATCTCTACTTCATATTCTTTATACACCAACTCAACAATTTCTTTTACTGTAGCACCTTTTTTTAAAACTTCCCAAATTAAACTTCCTACAGAGTTAAGTTTGTGTAACATAGAATTTCGGCTATCTACAATATAATATTCGTCAGAAATTTTTCTAAATGCAAGGTTAGGTTTAATTTTATATTTCATTTTAATATTTCGACAAAATTATAATCATTGTGAAGTGGTGGATATAATTTAAACGCGGGAACAGTCATTGCAATATTTGTAACTGTTTTAAGTATATCGTTAGCAAACATTTGCGAGTTTACCACCCAAAATAAGTTTTTTAATAACAGTTCAACTGTTTCTTTTATACCAACTGGTGTAACTAATTGTGTTTTTTCATTAAATCCTGACAAAAAATATATTTTTTTTAATGTGAACATCGAAATATCCCCTTGTTGAAAAACGGTTTTATTCTTTAGTTCACCCCAAAACAGACTTTGCCAAGTATAAATTTTCCCACCTTTAACCTTCACAGGAACAAGTTCGTCACTTAGTTCAATATAACTTTTATAATTTTTAAAATTTTTTCTAAACCATTTTATAGTAGTAGACTTTCCTGAACCTGTAGGACCAACAAATAAATAACCATAGTTGTCAATTGTTATACCTGCAGCGTGAAATAATATTCCTGAATTTTTTGCCAACAGAATACTATATAGTATTCTTAACACCGAATCAATTGAATAAACATTTTTGTTTATTTTGGCTTCAGCAAAATTTTTTACAAAATTGTATTTAAAATAAATATCTTCTCTAATAAATTCTGTATATTCTTTACTTTTTTGCCCGTTTTCAAAAAGATATTTATCCTTGCAACTTTTTTCATACAATTTTAGATTGACAACTATTTTAGCCGAGATTGTTTTAGACCCATTCATACAAAATATATTAAAATTTTTCGTGATGTAAAAAGAAATTTTTTGTGATGGAGGGTATATATTGATATAAACTTCCGACGGGATACAACAAAAATATATATTAGCCAACTTTTTTACTTTACCCACCAACGTTGTGCCTTAAGTTGAAGTAACAATCTCTTATCTGGGACAACAAGTTTAGTTTCGTCCAGAGGTTCTAAGACATAAATCTTACTTTCCTTAGCAAGATTTATTTCTGTATTAGTTACAGGGACAGTTTTTTCTGCAGTTAATATAACCTTAACCTTAGGTCTGACCGGAAACCCTATATTCGTTTGTATAACTTTTGCAATATCTCCGCTGCTAAGTTTAACATAACTGCCAACAGGGAATAATGATATTCTATCTACGAATAATTTAGTTATTTCACTATCAACCAACCCTTGTGCCATACGAATAAGTTCTACTACTGCAGTATGTGCTAAGAACCTATCTCTGTATGGTCGTGGGTGAGACATCGCTTCGTAAATATCAGCAATACTTATTATCTTTGCCCAAGGATGGATCTCTTGTGAAGTTAATCCTGAGGGATAACCTGAACCGTCTAACCGTTCATGGGCCTGGGGAATAATTTCACTCAAAAGATTTCTTAATTCTGTAGGAAGAGATAAATAAACAAGTTCTTCTTTTGTCCATAGCGGATGTTTCTTTATCTTCTCGTATTCTTCATAAGAAAGTTTTTGTGGTTTGTTCACAATATCTAACACACGAAGCATACCTATATCGTGTAACAGACCACATAAAGTAAGTTGAAACAATTCCTCTTGCGGGAATTTTTTTATTTGTCCTATTAATGAAGTTAATATTGCAACGTTCACACTATGAGCATAAATATATGAATCAGGTGTAGAATAAGTACAATAAAGTAATAACTTATCAGGATACTGTTGGATTGTAGTTGTTATCCCTTTAATTACCTCAAAAATGTTTTCTAAAGAAATATTGTTTTTTTTGTGGGCTAATGAAGAAAATAGGGTTCTTGTGTATGAAATTGCGTCAGCATAAATTTTTTCTATAAGTAAAACTTCTTGTTCTTTTTTCCGTTCTATTTCTACTATAGAAGGTGTGGGTGTTTTTGTTTGTTGAGTTTTATCTTCTATAACTTTTTCTTCATGCGATTTTTCTAAACTTTCCTGTTGAATTTTTTTAAAAATATCCGCTAATCTCATAAAAATTATAATACAAAATTTTAAATTTTAAAAACAATTATTTCAATAAATTTTTTATGATTGAAAGATTCTGTTTATCCTTTTGTGAAATCTTGCCAAATGAAGTTTCTTTCGGTGTTTCTAATATTCCTGGCAACTTTGAGATCACTGGATGGTTAACTATTCTTCTAAAACCTTCTATACCAATATATCCTTTACCAATATGTTCGTGACGGTCAATACAACTACCAGAAACTGTTTTCGTATCGTTCAAATGAACAACTTTCAACTTTTCTATCCCAATGTAATATTTTAAATCCATTAACATTCTTTCTAACCCATATTCCCTAGATAAATCATAACCTGAAGAATGAATATGTGCAGTATCTATACACACCCCGATATTTTCGCTGAACTTACTTAATTCAATAATTCTTGCTAATTCAAAGAAATTTTTCCCTATTTTCCTTGTCTTACTACAAACATTTTCTAATAATAACATTAATTTGGTGTTAGGGTTAAAATTAAACAATTGTTCAAAACAATAATCTATACTTTTAACAACCAACGAAATACCTTCTTGAAGTGTTGCGCCAGAAGAGTAACTCCCAGGATGAATTATTATATAATCAGCGTTACATTTTTCTGCAAGAAAAAATTCTGTAAGTAACAAAGTTTTAGACTGTTCATAAACTTTCTTATCCGAACTTGCAGGGTTGGGTAAATAAGCAACATGGATTATCAACGGTTTTATACCCAGTTTTTCTCTTTCATATACAAATTCTAAAATTTCCTGTTCTGAAGGTAATTTAAATTTCCATACACGAGGTGAATGAGTAAACATCTGAAATGTATCACAATGTAACTGTTTTGCTTCATATAATGCATTTTTATATCCGTGTCTTATAGAACAATGTACACCTAATTTCATTTACAATATCTTACCTTTTTTCTTCATAAAAAATTTTTTTACAACATCAAAATCTGTTGTTATCTGACATTTTGGTAACGAGTTAATGAAATACCTGCCATACCAACGAATTTTTATCCTCGGGTCAATTATGGTAACAATACCCCAATCAGTGTTTTTCCTTATTAACCTGCCAAACCCTTGTTTAAGTTTCATTATAGCATTAGGTAAAAGATATTCACGAAACGGATCCCCACCTTCACTTCTTATTTTCTCAACCTTTGCTTCTACAACAGGATGTTCAGGAACATCAAATGGCAACCTTGGAATAATAATAGAAACAAGTTTCTCTCCTGGAATATCTACCCCTTGCCAAAAAGTGTCTACGCCAAATAGTACTGAGTTTTCTGTAGAATGAAATTTTTTTAACAACTTGGTTTTACTTTCGTCCTGAATGAAAATTTTATATTTTACAGCACCATTAGAATTGATTTTTTCATATACCCAATTCATTAAATCAAAACTGGTAAACAATACAAAAGTATTGCCATAAGTTAATTCTATCATTTCTTTTATAATCTCACTACAAACAATTTTATATTGTTGTTCTTCGTTTTTTGGGTCTGGGACTGATTCTGGAAGATATATAATTACATTAGATTCATAATCAAATGGTGTTGGTAAAATAATTTCTTCTATAGAAGAATGGTCTATAATTTTAGGAATCAAACCAACAGATTTTTTAAAAAATTCAAAATTATCTTTTATAGCAAGAGTAGCAGAAGTAAATACTATTTTATCATAAACAGAATAAACTTTTTCTTGCATCTCCTGAGCAATATCTAACGGTGTAATTTTTAATGTGATACGGTAAGTATTTTTCAATTTTTCTTTTTCTATCCAATAGATATAATCATTCCCTTCACATTTCAACCAAGCATTTATAATACCAATGAAATTTACTACACGGTTCGCATATGTTTTTATCTTACTCATTTCTTCTTCAGTTTTAGCCATGTTAATCCCCGATTTTAACACGCTGTAAAGTTGGCTTAATGCAGGAGTTAACACATCTTCTACAATATTTGGTTGAACTACACGAACTTCTTTTTTGTCAGGAAATTTAGAAGCTAACTCTGAAAAAAATTGGCCACAACATGCATATAAATTGTTTACACAGGAAATTACATTTTCTTTCCAATTTTCTGATACAGAATTAAGTTTATATACTAACCCGTGATGTTTCTTAGGGTTAAAAATTCGTTTTAATAAATATTTTATTTGTGTATTTGATACACTATTACCTAACCATTGTAAGGCTACATCTTCTATATTATGTGCTTCGTCAAAAATTATAATTTCGTCACAATACTTATTTTTTAACGGTATAAGTTTGCCTAAAGAAACTATATGTGCAAAAAATAAATGATGATTTACTACTATTATATCTAAAGTCTTTATATTATTTAAACATTTATAATACAAACATTCAGAATAAAATTTGCAATGTTTACCTCTACATAAATCAGGTTCACGATTTATTTCCTGCCAAATGTCTAAATTTATGTCTATTTCTTCTATACATCCGGTTTGTGTTTGCTGTAACCATTTTTCAATTTGGGCAATAACTGTTTTTTCTATCGGAGATAATGTAGCAGTTATGTATTCATTAAACTTGTTTAAACAAATATAATTTTCACTGCCATAAAAACAGCCATAGTTGAGTTCTCTTTTATACAATTGTTGAACAATTTTATCTACCACAGGAAGATCTTTATGTATCAACTGTTGTTGTAATGTTTTAGTGTATGTAGAAACTACTATTCTTGTATCAACATTAACTTCTTGTTGATATACTATAGCAGCAATAAGATATCCTAAACTTTTTCCTACTCCTGTAGGAGCTTCTGCTATAATCTTTCTTTGTCCTACCATAGAAGAAAAAATTTCTTGAGCCATTGAAAGTTGTTGAAACCTAGGTTCATAATAAGGTAGGAAATTTTGTAGATAAGTACTAAATATTTGTGAGATAGTGTTTAAACATTTTTGTAGGTTGTGCAATTTCACTTTGTTTTTACTACAAATCTTTTATTACTGGAGTTTCCTTACAACTCATAAAAAATGGACAATTGATACATTCAGTCCACACTTTATGTGGTAAAGTTTCTCTTGGGACAATTTTATACCCAAGTTTTACAAAAAAGTCAGGTACAAAAGTTAATGCAAAAATTTTTTTCACACCTATCTTTTTAGCCTCTTTATGACATTTTTGGACAAGAAGTTTACCATAACCTTTACCTTGATACTCTTCATCTACAGCAAGAGAACGTATCTCAGCAAGAACTATGTTGTCTTTCCCAGTCCAAGTGAAATGTAATGTCACACAACCAATTACTTTTTGTGTTTCCCCTATTCTTTCTTTTAATACAAAAAATTCAAATATACGTTCATATATATCGTTCATTACTCGGGGTAACATGAGATTTTTTTTTGCAAACTTGTTTATAAGTTTATATATCTCGGGCACATCTATTACTTTGGCACGTTCTATCTTTATACTTTTTTTAATCATTTCAAACTCTCCATCCCTTTAATAAATGCTTGAAGGTTAAGTTCGAGAATTTTTTCATCAAAAATTTTCCCTAATACTGTTTTTACAGTTTCAACAGAAATTATTTTAAGTTTCTGAACTATACTACCTAACATTACCATGTTGGAACTCAAAATGTTTCCTATTTTGTTTGCAATTTCTGTTGCATTAACTCTTATTATTTCCAGTTGTGGTATTTGGGTTAATATTAACCGAGTTATTTCTTCATTTTCTTCTACAAGAGATGTATTTAAAAAAAGTATTTTTTGTGGTAGAAATTTTTTTATAAATTTCAAATATGACGGTGTATTCATTATAACCATCTCCGTTGGATGTTCTATAACAGGAGAATAAATTGGTTCATCAGAAATTTTTACCATACAATTTGCTGTTCCACCACGAACCTCTGCACCGTAGGAAGGATAATATGTGACATATTTATTTTCTTCTACTGCAGACATTACAAGTATCCTACCTAACGATAGTACACCTTGACCACCACTGCCCGCTATAAAAATTTCGTTATACATCTTTTAGTATCCCTAAAGGGAAATATTTTACTAACTCTGTATCTACCCATTTTAAAGTTTCAATAGGTGTCATATTTACACCTGTAGGACACATTGAAAGTATCTCTACTATAGAAAATCCTTTATTTTCAATTTGTGTTAAAAACGACTTTCTTATATACAATTTTGCTAACAAAACATTTTTAGGTGAAGTTAAAGCAGCCCGTGCAACAAACCGTACTCCGTCAAGAACAGACAATAATTCACAAACTTTTAACGGGTAACCGTCACGGGAAATCTCACGACCGTATGGCGTAGTTAAAGTTTTTTGTCCGACGATTGTTGTAGGTGCCATTTGTCCCGAAGTCATCCCATAGACAGTATTGTTTATAAAAAATACGGAAATATTTTCCCCACGGTTAGCCGCATGAACAATTTCCGCAGTACCAATTGCTGCAAGGTCACCATCGCCTTGGTAGGTAAACACTATTCTGTCAGGTAAAACTCGTTTTATACCAGTAGCAACTGCTGGCGGTCTACCATGAGCAGCTTCGGTAACATCAAAGTTCCAGTAATCGTATGCAAACACTGCACAACCTACCGGTGCAACACCTATTGTTTTTTCTCGGATGTTTAATTCATCTACAACTTCAGCAATCAACCTGTGAACAATACCATGACCACAACCTGGACAATAACTGTGGTAATTATCTTGCAAACTTTTTGGTTTTACAAATTTTGTTGGTTGCATATTTATTTTATACTTTTTATTTTTTGTATAAGTTCTTCAGATTCTACTAAACCACCTCCAGGCCTACCATAAAAATATACTTCTGCAATGCCATTTACCGCAAGTTTTACATCTTCAATCATTTGACCTAAATTCATTTCTACTACGACAAATTTTTTTACTTTCTTCGCAATTTCATATATTTCAGAATAAGGAAATGGCCATAAAGTTATCGGTCTTATCAGCCCAATTTTAATACCTTCTCGTCGAAGTTTATATACTGCTTCTAACGAAACTCGTGCTGACATACCAAACGCTACTATTATAATTTCTGCATCGTGAGTTTCATAAAATTTAACTCGGACTTCTTTTTCTTTTATTTTGTCATATTTATTTTTCAACTTCCAGTTATGTTGTTCAAGTTCGCCTTCAGCCATAAATAATGAGCGTATTTTTCTTGGTTGTCTATCTTTTGCTCCGTCTAAAACCCAGTTCTTATCAATCGGTTTATCAATTATGACATTAAGTTTACCGTCGTCTGTTTCTGTATCAACAACTTCCATCATTTGACCCAAGTAACCATCATAGATAATCATTACAGGATTTCTATATTTTTCTGCAAGTAGAAACGATTCTTTAGCAAACTCGTAGATTTCTTTAACACTGAATGGTGCTAAAACTATTGTATAATAATCTCCATGACCACCACCACGAGTTGATTGAAAATAATCTTGTTGTGACCCGCTTATATTACCCAATCCAGGCCCACCTCGCATAACATTTACTATCACACAAGGTAATTCACAACCACATAGATACGATATCCCTTCCTGCATTAACGAAATTCCAGGAGATGACGACGAAGTGACAGCTCTTTTGCCGGTAAGTGCTGTACCAAAGACCATATTTATAGCAGCAAGTTCAGATTCGGCTTGAAGGAACACTTTGTTTTTTTGTGGAAGAACTTTTGCAAAATAAGCAGAAATTTCGTTTTGTGGAGTTATCGGGTAAGCATAATATGCGTCAAGACCGCCATCAATTGCTCCTTCACAAAATGCTATATTTCCTTGCAAAAGTTTTTTCATTTGTTTTTATAGATTTCTATTATATACTCGGGACACATTATATAACACACTCCACAACCGTTACATTTTTCTTCATCTACAACTGTACAAAATTTATACCCCAAATTATTAACTTTATCAGTCAATTTTAAAATTTTTTGTGGACAAAACTGAACACATAATTCACAACCTTTACAATGTTGATAATCTATTTTTACTATGAACCTTTTTTTCTCTACCATATTATAAGATTACATTGTTTCAGTTTCTTGTAACATTTTTTTTGCATGATTGAGTGCTGTTTGGTCAACTTCGCCTGTGCTTATCATACGTGCAATTTCTTTTATTCGCTGCTGTTTAGTTAAAAGTTCTACTTTAATTTCTGTTTTGTTCTTTATAAAATTTTTAGTTACAAAAAAATGTCTATCTGAAAACACTGCAATTTGTGGTAAATGTGTAACACAAAATATTTGTTTATTAGACTTCGCAAGTTGTTTTAATTTTTTACCTATTACATATCCCATAGGACCACCTACACCACTGTCTATTTCATCAAATATCATTATAGGTGTGTTTTCTTTCTCTCCAAGAACAGTTTTTATTGCCAACATTATTCGTGAGAGTTCCCCACCTGAAACTATTTCTTTCAACGGCATAGGAGATTTCTCAGGGTTTGTAGAAATCAAAAATTCTATTTTATCAAATCCTGATTCTGTAATGTTTTCTATTTTTTTATCAGAAGAAGTAATCTTTACTTCAAAATATGCTTTGGGCAAACCTAAAATTTTTAGTTCTTGATTTATTTTTTCCTCAAGCGATTTTTTCCCTTCTAAACGCAAATTTGACAACCTCTTTGCCAATGTTATAAGTTCAGTCTCTAACAAATTAATTTCAGAATTTAACTGGGTAACTTTTTCTTCTTCCAGGTCAATATGTGCAAGTTCATTTTTTATTTTTTCATAATACTTTTTTATTTCCTCTATACTTGTCCCATATTTACGTTTTAACCTTTTTATTAAATCTACGCGGTCTACTAAATTATCTATAATTTCAGGAGTAAACTCAAAAAAATTTTTTTTATATTCTTCAATCTTTGTCTCAACATTTTCTATCTCAGCATATATCTTATTTAAGTCAAATATAGGTTCTTTAACATCCAACAGTGTTGAGAGGTTGTTTAGTTGTTTTTCTATAGACTTCAGTTTTGATTTTATTCCATTTTCGCCTATAAGATTATACTTTATTTCAGCACAAAGGTTAAGAACTTTTTGTGCATTTTTTGCTTTGTTAAGTTTTTCTTCTAAGTTTTCATCTTCAATAGTTAATTTAGCATTTTCTATTTCTTGAAGTTGAAATTTAAGTAAATCAAGTTTTTGTTTTTGTATCTCAAGATTAGTTTTTATTTCATTTAATTCTTTTATTTTTTGTTTCCACAGATAAAATTTTTGTCTATAACTTGTTATTATATCGTTTAAACCAAGAAATTCATCTAACACATTTAGATGATATGCTGGGTTTAACAATTTCTGATGTTCATTCTGTCCGTGAACATCAAGAATTATATCGGAAATTTTTTTTAGTATAGATAAACTTACAAGTTTGTCGTTTATATAATATTTTGACTTATTTTGTGAATCAATCTCACGCCTAAAAATAAGTTGTGGTTCGTTAGTATCAAATTCAACACCTGAAACTGTTAATATCTCATTAATTTCATCTATAACATTTGTTTTTTTTGTTGTAAAATCAAACATTGCTACAATTTCAGTTTTATCTCCAAATTCACCCAATATTGAAGTATTAATTCGTTCCCCACAAACTAAATTTATTGCATCTACAATAATAGACTTTCCAGCACCTGTTTCACCAGTGAAAACGTTCAATCCATTAGTAAACTCTAATTTCATTTCTTTGATAAAAATGTAATTTTTAAGTTCTAAATATACTAACATAACTTATCTTTTACCTTTTAGCCCAGTTAAGTTTTTGTTTTAGAATAGTATAAAAACTTTTTTTAGGGTTAGGAATAAAAAAAAGTTTCTCGTTAGACAATTTTATTATAAAAGATTCTTCAGGATTAACATAAAAATTTTTTTGTCCATCAATTGACATAAGTATGTTATGGTTTGATTTATATTGCGGTATTTTTATAGTTATAACTCTTTCTTCAGAAACTATAATGGGTCTGTTGGATAACGAATGTGGACATATGGGAGTTATTAAAATAACCTTTGCCTCTGGTTCTACAATACTTCCACCACTGGCTAAAGAATATGCAGTAGAACCTGTTGGTGTAGCAATTATTATTCCATCACCTATAATATTGGTTATTAGTTTGCCATCTATGTACAATTCTACATTTATTACTTTTGCAGAAGTAGGTTTTATGACACAGTCGTTTATGACAAAATATTTTTCCGATTTATATTTAACTTCCAACACTACTCGTTTTTGAAATGATATTTTATTTAAAAAAATTTTTTTTATTATTGGATAAACTTCTCGTGGTTGAAATTCTGCAAGATAACCCAAACTACCAAGGTTTATACCCATCACAGGAATACGATTTTTTATTACATAATCCCCTACACGCAGGATTGTTCCATCTCCACCTAAGGTTAATACTAAATCTGCAACATAATTTTTTAAATTTATCTTTTCACTACTACAGGTTTTTACTCCATATTCAAGATTTAGTTTTTTAGATAGACTAGACAAGACCTGTTTTACTTTATTTTTCTGTGGGTTATAAACAATTAAAATTTTTTTCATTTTTGTAATATAACTTTACTACCAGGTTTTATATTTTTAAGTTTTTTAATAATTTCATCGTCAAAAATTATCTTACCAATAACTGTTATTTCGCTGTAAGGGACAGGTTTATTTTCAGATTTAGACAGCGGTGTTTTACCAAAAAAAATACAAAACGAAGTACCGTCAGGCCAGTAACCTATATCACCAATGTTTACATCTAAAGTTGGTAACTCATTTTTTGCTTTGACAGGTATTTTAAAATATATTTCTTCACCCCAGAGGTTCGTGCTAGATTCTATAGGTAAATTATTATATATTTCTTCAGCAATTTTTGTATCATTAAGTTCTGCACAAACAAGAAAATTTTTTTCAAAAACAATTTTAATTTTTTTCATACTACAGTTATTACTTTATTTTTTTCTGTAATTTTAAATGTTCTTTATAAAATTTAGAAAATTTATGTGTAGAATTGTTATCGGTAAAGAAAAACATTGCATCGGTTTTTTCTGGTTCTAACACCGCTTTTATAGAATCAATCCCCGGGTTACATATAGGTGTTGGAGGTAATCCATAATATTTGTAGGTGTTGTAAACAGAATCTACTTGTACATCTTTATATGTTAATGGTTCTTTATATTTTTTCAACGCGTAGCGTACTGTAGCACAAGATTCCAAGGGCCATCCTTTCCTTAACCTGTTTAAAAACACGCCCGCAACAAGTTTTTTTTCTTGGACACTTTTTGCTTCTTTCTCCACAATAGATGCAAGAATAACAACCTCTGCTGGCGTAAGTTTTACCTCGGTTGCACGGGATAATAAAGGCTCAACTTTCTTTTTAAACTCTTTTAACATTTGGTTACATATCTGTTCTATTTCTTGTTGTGGGACAAAATAATAAGTTTCTGGGAACAAATATCCATCTAAATTTTTTGATTTTACATAAGTTATGAATTTTATTGGGTCAGAAATAACACCATTGGCTGTTAAACGGTTTGCGATTTGTTCTGTTGTGAAACCTTCCGGAATAGTAATTTTTATTGCTCCAACTCTTTTTCTTAATTTATATATTATCGGTAACCCTGTAATTGAAAAACTCAATCTATAACTTCCACTTCTAAGTTTTGTATCAGAAGAGGTTAAATATGTAAAAGTAAGAAATATTTGTGGGTGTAATATTAATCTATGTTCTTTCAATATAGACGCAATTTTTTCTGACGGAATATTTGGTGGTATATTCACTAACTTAGTCTTTTTAGGGAAAAATTCTACAAGTATTAACAGGCCAATACAGCAAATTATTATAATTAAAATTTTAACCAGTTTTCTTCTCAACATAATGTTTTTCTAAATACCTCTCTAATAAAATACAAGCAGAATATGAATCAATTTTATGTTTAACTTGTTTGTACTTTTTACCTATAGAATGCAACTTTTCTATTGCTTCTTTAGTAGAGTAAAATTCATTAACTAATTCAATATTTAATTTAATATCTCGTCTTATTTTTTTTACAAAATCTTTTATTTCCTCCACAATAGGAGAAATTTTATCCCACACAGGAAAACCTATGATTATCAAACCAACTTTTTCTTTATTTACAATATCAGCAATTTTTTTTATTACATTTTCATTGTTTTCAATTACAGGTAATGGTTTAGTTGTTATACCTAACTCATCTGATATTGCAAGCCCTATCCGACGTTTACCATAATCAACTGCTAAGATTTTCATTTTCTAAAATTTCGTCAATAGTAACAAATTTGTATCCTTTTGTGTAAAGCAACATAATAATTTTATCTAAAGATTTCAAAGTAGTTTCTTTACCAGAATGCAGTAAAATTATCTCTTTATCATTTACACATAAACGGTCAATTTTATCCACTAATTCTTCTATAGAAATATTTTCATGGTCGTTAGTAAAAACACTCCAAAGAACCATTTTTAAACCTAATTTTTGAGCAATTTGAATAACCAAAGAACTATAATTTCCTCCCGGAGGACGAAAATATGGTAGCACATTCGTAGGGTTATCTTTAGATAAACTTTTAAGTATTCTATCTGTTGAATATAACTCATTATAAATTTCTTGTGCAGTAAGTTTTGTTAAATCTTTATGCGAATAAGTATGGTTAGCAATTTTACATTGACTTTTTTCTAACACAAATTTTACAATTTCAGGATATTTTTCTATCTGTTTACCTACAAAAAAGAATGTTGCTTTAATTTTATATTTATTTAGTATATTAACAATTGATTCTGTAAAATATTCATGTGGTCCATCGTCAAAAGTTAATGCTACCAACTTTTTATATTTTTGTGGATTATATACTACAGTGGATTCAGAAATAGTTCTATAATTTATTGATAATGAGACAAATATAACAAAAAAAATTATTTGATATCGTCGTATTACTAAGTGTAATTTCATAATTTAGATTTATTCATACAAACTAAATTTAGACAACAATTTATATTCTGGCCCTTCGTGATGTAAGATACTTTCAAAAAACGTTATGTATTTTATTTGGCACCTGCCAAAATCAACATTTTGATATTTCTGAAGATAAGATTTTATTTTTTGCACGTTAGTTATTTTCTTTATTCTTGCAATGGTTAAATGTGGTTGAAATTTTTTAGTTTCTGGTTTTATGTTTAGTTCCACTAAAGATTTTTCTATTAAATTAAAAATTTTGGTTAGTTCAGGTTCGCCAGTTGTAATTCCTATCCATAAAACTTTAGGAAATTTGGTATCAGGGAAAACACCAATAGTTCTTAGTTCAATATTAAAACTTTCTATGTTAGATATTGCTTTGTATATTTTTTCTTCAATTGGTTTTATTAACTCAGGTTCTGTTTCACCAAGAAATTTAACTGTTATATGTAGATTATCTTTTTTAACCCATTTTATATTATTATTCCCAAGTTCTTTGTATGTTTTAAATATAAAACTATCAATTTTCTCTTTCATTTCATTGTTTATTTCTGCTGCAATAAACGTTCTCATATTTAAATTATTGTGGAAACATTATTATTCTTCTAATAAGGTCTAAACAGAAATTTGTTGCTTGTTCTTTTATTTCAACTCGTGAACCTTTAAACCTTACACATTCAGTAAAAAATTTTGTTCCATCAGAAACACAAAACCATACAGTACCAACAGGTTTTTCTTTAGTTCCGCCGGTAGGTCCTGCTATACCTGAAACAGCAGCACAATAGTCCGCTTTAGTTAACATCTTTAATCCTGAAACCATCTCTTTTACTACTTGTTCTGAAACAGCACCATAAGTTTCTAAAGTTTCTTTTTTTACATTTAATAAATTCATTTTTAACATGTTTGAATATGCAACTATACCACCAACGAAATATAATGAACTACCTGGGACGTGAGTAATCCTGTTTGCTATCATTCCACCAGTACAAGATTCTGCTACTGCAAGAGTTTTTTTGTGTTTACACAATAACTCAGCTACTACTGTTTCTAACAAAACATTATCTTCTCCATAGATTGCTTTTTGTTCAGGTTTATCTTTGAAACAGTCATAAATTTCTTTTTTTACTAATCGCAGTTCTTCATCAACTAACAATTCATTTTTTCCACTAACAATAATTTTTATATCTACAATATTTAAATGTGGTAAAAAAGCAAAATCTATATCTGAAGAATATTTTTTTTCAGAATTTACTACAGCAGAAATAATTTCTTCAACTCGTGATTCGGGAACATTACATAAATGTATAACAGTTTCTTTAGTAATTCCTGTTTGAAATTTTTTCAATTCTGGGAAGATATTTTCGTCAAACATAGGATGACATTCTCTTGGTGGTCCGGGTAAAAGATATATGATTTTTTTGTTATATACTATTTTTTGTCCCGGGGCAAGCCCGTTTTTGTTTATATATACTTCAGCACCATCAATAACATAGGCTTGTTGATGAGCAAGTTTTGGCATTTCTATACCTTTATCTATAAAATATCTCACTATAGATTGGTATACTTCTTTATTTAAAACAATTTTTTTGTTGACAAACTCAGAAACACTTTTTACAGTAAGGTCATCTTTAGTAGGTCCTAACCCGCCAGTGATTATTATTATATCAGACGAGGGAACTACAGATTTTAGTGTTTCTACAATTTTTTCTTTATCATCAGGGACAGTTATTGCAGTTGAAATTTTTAACCCTAACGAAGATATTTTTTTTGAGATATAAAAAAGGTTGGTATTAATCCTGTCAAAAAAAAGTTCAGTACCAACTGAAATAAAAGTTATTTTTATCATATTTTTAAGTTTCCTAATGTACGAACCCTATTCTATGCCACATTTTTTCAACTTTTATTTCACCAAATTTTTCTTCGTATTTTTTAATATTTTCCTGTAATGCTAACAATAACCGTTTTGCATGTTGTGGTGAAGTTATTATTCTTGCACGAACTTTTGCTTTTGGTACTTGTGGTTGGATAAATACAAAATCTAATATAAACTCATTTTCTAAATGGCTTATTATAGCAAGGTTAGAATAAACACCTTGTGCTGTTAGTTCGTCAATTTCTATTTGTATTTGTTGTTCTTTTTGTTGTTCCATAACCAACCCCTTTTTTAAAAATTTTTTATTACAACAACTATTTAGTTTTGTTAACAAAACTAGTTATTTAATATTTGGAAAATATATATACTAACAATGCTTTTTGCACATATAACCTGTTTTCTGCTTGCTGGATTACTACCGAATTTTTCCCATCCAACACATCGTCAGTAATCTCCACACCGCGGTTCGCTGGTAGACAATGCATAACTATACAATTAGGTTTTGCTAACGAAAGAAGTTTAGAATTTACTTGATAAGGTTTAAACCTTTTTATTCGTTTAGCACGTTCTTTTTCTTGACCCATAGAAATCCATACATCAGTATATACCACATCAGCATCTTTTAGCATTGTTATATCGTCAGTAATCACAATATTGTTTTTAAATTTTTCGTTAGGCTGATATTTTTTAGGAATTATAAAATAAGATGTCATATCTAAAATTTCACAGATATATATCCACGACATACATACATTATTTGCGTCACCGATATAGACAAATTTTATTTTGTTAATCTCTTCCAACGATACTTTTTTAAACTGCATTATTGTATAAATATCAGACAAAACCTGGCAGGGATGTTCTTTATCACTTAACGCATTTATCACGGGAATTTTAGAATATTTCGCAAATTCTAAAATTGTCTCATGTTTATTTACTCTAAGAATTAACCCGTCTAAATAACAGTTCAACATATTCGCAGTATCTTTTATAGACTCTCCACGAGATACTTGAAGTTGGTTACCACTAAGTTCAATAGGGAAACCGCCTAACTGTAAAATACCCACTTCAAAAGAAATCCGAGTTCTTGTAGATGGTTTTTCAAAAATTAAACCTATATATTTATTTTTTAATTCTGGTAGTAGCTCTCTGGTAGTATATTTAGGTACTAAATTATAAATTTCCTTCATTTGTTGTTTAGTCAGATCTTTTATACTTATTAGATTCATAGTTAATTCACCTAAATCAAATTAATAAATCTTAGCAAGTCTTGAACCAGGGTAATAATGAGATAAAATTTGTTTATAGTTATATCCTTTTTTTGCCATTACTGCAGCACCTATTTGGCACAACCCTACTCCGTGACCCCAACCTGCACCGTTTAAAATTATATTTTCACCATCAATTAAAACGTAAAAACAAGAACTGTATAAATGTGTCTCAGATAAAACTTTTCTTATTTCAAGTTCTTTACTTACAACGATATTATTTTTTGTCCCTTGTATTTCCAAAGAGCAAATTCTACCTGAAGCACCACGTTTCAACGGAACTAAATTAACAAGTTCCCCTATAATTTTGTTAGTTTTTTTCTCAATAAGTTCTTGTAAAAATTTTTTGTTATATTTAACTTTCCAACGAAAGAAATCCGTTGTCTGTTTATCAAAATCTGTTAGATATTCTTGTATTTCGTCAATAGTTGTATTACAAAATATATCTTTAGGTTTAGAATCAATAAATTCTTTTACAACATTTTCTTTAGTAAAATCAGGAAGAGGTTTATTTTGTTCCCCATCCCAAACAGGAACAAGATAACCATAACTTTTATCTTCCCACGCTGTTGAATAATATTCCGTAATCCCGCCACAACATTTATAAAACACTGTGTTACAAATTTTATTGTTATATATTAAAACTTCGCCTTGGGTTTGTCCCACTGCTTCTAAAGCAACGGACGAAATTTTAGAAAACCCGTGATATCTTTGACAATTATTTCTGAAGGTGTATATAATCTTACACTTTTTTCGTTTTCTATAACACCTACTTTTATTTCAGGTTCTTGTGACAATTTCATATAATTTTTCCCGGGTTTAAAATATTTTTCGGGTCAAAAACATTTTTTATACTTTTTAACAATGACAAATATTCTGCCGAGTACATTTTCCCCATATACTTTTTTTTCACTAAACCAACACCATGTTCACCAGTTATACTACCTCCAAGTTGTAACCCTAAATCAATAATTTTATCTATAACTTCTTCCAATTTAGGTTGCCATTCAGATTCTTTTAATTGTATAATTTCGCCGTTGACAAATTTGCCTTTCATATAATGAATATGTACATTACCATCTCCAGCATGGCCATATGTAGGTAACCAAATTCCATATTTTTTTTCTATTTCATGAATATTATTTACAAACTCTGCAATTTTTGCAATTGGTACTGCGATATCTAATATCTCAACTGTAAAATTTTTTATTGATTCATAAAGATGGCTTCTGATTTCAAGAATAGTTTGTTGTTTATCTGTCGTATCTGCGATAAACACTTCCATAGCATTATATTTTTCGCACACTTCAGCAACTTTTTCTGCAAAACTTAACGCTGTATCTTTGTCTTGTGCATCAATTATTATCATCAAATGTGCAGAACCTTGTTTTGTAGGCCAGCTCTTGTTTAACAATTTTTCAGTTAATATTATTGGTTCAAGTTCTACAAATTCAATTGCCATCGGTAAAACATTACTTCTTAAAATTTCTGGTACTGCGTTTATTGCAGAATCTATATTCTCAAACGGTACCACAAGAGTAACCACACTTGCCAACGGTGGTACAACAGCAATCGTTGCTTTAGTAATAACTCCGAGTGTACCTTCAGAACCTATGAACAAATTCAACAAACTATACCCCGCAGAATTTTTTATTAATTTACCACCACATTGAATTATATTTCCGTTTGGAAGAACTACTTCTATCCCACGAACAAAATTTCGTATCACACCATACTTTACTGCACGTGAACCACCTGCGTTTGTAGCAATAACACCACCGATCATTGCAGATTCGTCTCCGGGATGTGGCGGGAAAAAAAGTCCTTGTTGTTCAATTTCTTTAAAAAATTTCATTAAAGGTACACCTGATTCTGTTACAACAACAAAGTTTTGTTTATCAATTTCTATAATCCTGTTCATATTTTCCAACGACAATACTATTCCTCCGTATACAGGAACACAACCACCTGCAAGACCTGTTGCTGCACCTCGTGGTGTTACAGGAATTAAATTTTCATTTGCTAATTTTAGTACCTCAGCAACTTCTTGTTCATTGCGCGGTTTCACAACAACTTCAGGATAAGATTTAATTTCTTGCCGTGGATATTCGTCATGGGAATAATCTATCAACTTTTCTTTGTCTGTTATAACATTTTCCGTCCCACAGATAATTCTTAATCTCTCTAATATTTCATTGTCAACTTTATTATATTTCATGACTTTCTCCTTTCAAACTGTTAATTTTTTTAATACTTTTTTTAACATATTTATGAACACAACATTTTCTTTATGTGTTCCAACAGTTACTCTGATATGGTATGGCAAATTATACTCGTCCATCGCACGAACTATTACACCAAACTTTAATAGTTCGTTAAACACTTCCTGTCCTTTAAACGGCGAGACTTCTATTAAAACAAAATTAGCAGCAGAAGGAATGTATTTTAATCCCATAATTTCCAGTTGGCGATATAAAAATTTTTTTTCTTTTATTACAAGTGAAACAGATTTTTTAACATGTTGAAAATCGCTAAGTGCAGCTACAGCAGCGTATTGTGCCACTGTAGAAACATTAAACGGTGGTCTCACTCTATCTAAATCAGAGATTATTTCTTTTCTGCTTATACCATAACCTACTCTTAACCCTGCAAGTCCATACACTTTTGAAAATGTCCTTAAGATTAACATGTTGGGATATAATTTTCTTAATTTTAAACTTTGAGGATAATCTTTTTGTTGACATGCGTATTCATAATATGCTTCATCAATAACTACTATTGGTGAAACTGATTTTTTAATCAATGTAGTTAGAAACTCTTTTAATTCTTTAGATGTATTATATGTTCCAGTAGGATTGTTAGGGTTAGCAATGAAAACAATCTTTGTTTTTTTATTAACTTTCTTAGCCATGCCAACAAGGTCGTGTGTATAATTTTTCATAGGACAACTGACCACTTCACAACCCATAAGTTCACCTATCATACGATACCGAATAAACGCATGTTCTGAAACAACTATGTTTTCATCTTGTGACAGATACGTTTTACCAACAAGTTCTATAAGTTCGTCTGTCCCACTGCCAACGATAACTTCTTCATAAGGAATATGGTAGACTTGAGCAATTTTTTCTCTTAATATTTTACTTGACCCTTCAGGATATCTATACAAATCTTTTATCAGTTTGGATATTGTTTTAGACAATTTTTTTGAACTACCCAGCGGATTTTCATTTGAAGCAAGTTTGTATACTGTTTTTAAATTAAACTTTTGTTTAATTTCTTCAACAGACCTGCCAGGTAAGTAAGGTTCAAAATTTTTAATTTCTTTTCTTGGTATTGGAGGTAACATTTTCATATTATTATTTTGCAGCTGGATATGAACCTAAGAATTTGTAAAACACACATTTTTCTTCTAACTCACGAATTGCTAATTTTACATTCCTGTCGCCAATATGGCCTACAAAATCTACAAAAAATACATATTCCCAAGGACGTTTTTTAGACGGTCTCGACTCTATTTTTGTTAAATTTATCCCGTATTTTTTAAACGAAGCAAGAACATCATGTAATATACCGACCCGATCTTTTACTGAAAATACAATTGAAGTTTTATCACAACCTGACCTTTCTGTTTGATGTTTCCCTATGACAATAAACCGTGTATAATTTTCTTCCACATCTTCAATATTTTTTGCAAGTAGATTTAAATTATAGATTTTTGACGCAACTTCGGAAGCAATTGCTGCTGCAAAACGTTTCTTAGAGACAATTTTCGCTGCTTGTGCAGTAGAAGATATTTCTACAATTTTTACATTATTTAATTTCGTCTGAATAAAATTTTTACATTGAGCAATTGCTTGTGGGTGTGAATATAAAATTTTTATTTTCTTTATATCTTTTTCTTTAGACACTAAACAATGGTTTATCTGCATATCAATCTCGCCACATATATATAAATCACATTCAAGAAACATGTCTAAAGTATGAGTAACAATTCCTTCAGTAGTATTTTCTACGGGAACAACACCAAACTCTACCTCATCTTTCTCTACTTCATAAAATATATCAGAAATTGTTTCTTTAGGAATGAAACAGTTCGCTGAACCAAATATTTTTATTGCAGCAAGATGAGTAAAAGTTGCTTCTGGGCCAAGATATGCTATTGACAAAATTTTTTGTTGTGCCCTACATGATTGTATAATTGTCCAAAAAATTTCTTTTATATCATTTTCTTTTAAAGGTCCGGTATTTTTGGATATGATTTCGTTTATTACTTTTTTTTCCTGTCCTGGGGAATATATATCTCTTCCATATTTTAGTTTTACTTTACCTATTTTTTTTGCTATAAGTGCTCTTTGGTTTAATAACTTTAATATTTTTTCATCTATATTTCTAATTTTATTTCTCAGTTGTTCCAATTTATTCATAATTTTATCCCTCTGTTATAATAAACTTCAAAACAAACATCTTCGTTATTTAAAAATTAGTCCATATTGATTTTTTATACAAAAAAATTAGTAGATTTTACAATCGTTTATTTATTGTAATATATAATTGATACCAAACGATTACTTCCGTCACCTTTACGATATGAAAAGAATACTTCATTGTTATGATACGTACAGTATGACGAAGTAATAATCTGTGTTTTAGCAATTCCGTATTGTCGTAACCTATAGATAATTTCTTTTTTTAACGAAAATTGTCCTGTAGTTGTATCATAACCACAATAACTTCCTTTTACATCTTTAGCTTTAACAATATAACATTTCTCACAAATATGTGGGCCTAAAACGAACTTGAAATTTTTGTAACACCAATGTTGAGTTAATAATTTAACAACATTTTCTACAATACCGTTAAGTACTCCTTTACGTCCTATATGAACCAAACCATAGATGTTTTCTTTTTCGTTATATAAAAATAATGGAACACAATCTGCAGTAAAAATACAAATCGCTACTTTATCAGAATCAGTTATACATCCGTCAGAGTTAGCAAGATTAATAAATTCTGACCTACAAATTTTTTGTTGTTTTAAAAATACAATTTTATTTCCATGAACTTGCTCGCAGGTGACTACGGCAAGGTTTTTTGGTATTTTAATAATTTCCAAAACTTCTCTTAGATTAGTCTTATAACAAAATATTTTTCTTGTAGTGGTGAGTAAAAAAAATTTTTGTGTTCTATAGCACAAAAATTTTTCCTCTAATATCCACATAATCACATCCACAATAAATGATTTTATCTCTCATATTCACAACTTTAAATTTTTTTCTCGAACCGTTCAAACAACTGACTTGAAGATATCCCTGAAGAACTCTCAATACCTTTAATAGCCAGCATAAGATCTTCAGGACTACTTGCAGCTTGTAACGCATCGTTTAAAGAAATCAAATTTTTTTTATAAAGGTCTAACAAAGATTGATTAAATGTTTGCATACCATAGTAGTGTCCTTGCTGCATTATGTTAAGAATATCACCAAAATTTTTTTCTTCAATACACTTTTTAACTGCAGGTGTTATTACTAACACTTCAACTGCAGGAATCAACCCTTTAGAATCTTTCCTTTTAACCAACCTTTGAGAAATTATACCTACCAAAGTATCAGCGAGCTGTAACCGTACTTGGTTTTGTTGATGTGGAGGAAATAAATCTATAATCCTATTTATGGTCTGTATCGCATTCACAGTATGCAATGTAGACAATACTAAGTGTCCTAACTGTGCTGCAGTAAGTGCTGATTGCATAGTTTCTAGATCTCTGATTTCGCCTATTAAAATAACATCTGGGTTCTGACGAACTATATGGCGTAAAGCATCTGAAAAAGATAAAGTGTCGTATCCAACTTCTCTTTGAGCAATAATTGATTTATTGTCTTTGTATATAAACTCAATAGGGTCTTCAATAGTAATAATATGTGCACTACGAGTATTATTTATATGATTTATCATACTTGCTAAAGTAGTAGATTTACCTGACCCTGCAGGACCTGTCACAAGAACTAACCCACGAACACTCTCAGCAAGTTTGTAAACTACATCAGGAAGGTTTAACTGTTCTTTAGTAGGTATTTCTTTAGGAATATACCTTATTGCTAAATTAATAACTCCTTGTTGATAAAAAACGTTAACTCTTAACCTTGCTATATCACCAAATTCATATCCTAAATCACATTCTTTAACTTCTTCAAACTTTTTTTGTTGAATTGGAGACATCATTAAATATGCAAACCCTCTAACTTGTTCTTTAGAAAATTTTTCATTACTTAACGGGAAAAGTTCACCATTAATTCTTATATATGCTACACTATCAGACCTTATATGCAAGTCACTACCACCTTTCTCTATAAATAACCTCAATACTTCATTTAATTTGTTTGATAAACTTTCCATATCAATGTTCATAAAAATTCTCAAATATTAAAATTTTAATTATTTTAACACGCGTAAACCACGACGAACAAAAAATTTGTTTTCTTTATCTTCAATATTAGGAATACTGCTATTTCTAGCAAAAATTTCACGTTTTACTTGGGGTTTTGGTTTTAAGGATAACCCACTTGCAATAATTATAACTTCAACTTTATTATGAAACCGTGCATCAGTAACAAACCCAACAAATACTGCAGCGTCAGGCGCTATAAGTTTTTGTATATATTCTCCAGCAATGTTTACATCGTTGGCTACTAAACCTTTACCACAAATGTTTACCAAAATTCGTTTTGCTCCTTGAATAGATAAATTATCTAAAAGTGGGTTGTTAAGTGCATTTTTTATTGCTTGTTTAAGAACATTTCCTGATTCTTCATTACTTGCTCCAACAGTCATAATAATCTCACCAGCATCTTTTAAGACATTTTTGGCATCAGCAAAATCTACATTCATAAAACCGGGTTCTGTAATAACCTTCCATATACTTAATACTGCTTTGTTTAATACATCATCAGCAATTTTGTAAAAAACTTCTTCCATATCAAAATTAGGATAAAGGTCTATAAACTTATCGTTTGGGATAGCTAATAATGCGTCTACATATTTCTTAAGTTCTAAGATACCTTGTTGTGCATTTTTTGCTCGTTCTTGTCCCTCCCATTTAAACGGAGTAGTCACAATTCCTACTGTCAATATGTTCATTTCTTTGGCAATTTTAGCGATTACAGGAGTAGCACCAGTACCTGTACCTTTACCCATACCACAGGTTAAAAATAACATATCAGTATTAGCCAGCAATTCTTTTATTGTATCTATAGATTCTTCTGCTGCTTGTCTACCTATTTCAGGTCTACCTCCAGAACCTTGCCCTTTTGTAGTTTTAATGCCTAATTGTATAGGTATTGCTTTTGACTGACTCAACGCTTGAACATCAGTGTTCATACTAATAATTTCTACCTGATTAAGGTCTATCATACCAGCCTCTATAATTCTGTTGACAGCATTACCACCAGCACCACCTATGCCAAAAATTTTTATTCTAACAGGAGTTTTTGTGTTATAAAAAATTTTCCCTTTTTCCATACAATTTATTCAAAAAAATTCCATATTTTTTTTATAAAGTTAAACATTCCTTTCTTAGGACGACCTGTAAAATATGTTTTTCTTCTTAAATGAGTAAGTTGATATTTTATCAAACTTATAGCTGTAGTATACGAAAAATCCGAAATAATTTCTTCACTACCTTCAATGTTGTTTTCTATTCCGATAGTTCCGACACGTGCTTCTGTATCAGTTCCACATTCGTGGTTAAACAATTCTGCTATTGTTTCTGTAATTCCATGAAGGTTAGCACCACCGCCTACAATAACAATATCGCCCGACTGTAACACTGGTTCTAATAACTTTGTATTTTTTAATTCAGGGATTACTCTATCTAAAAATAAAGCTTCTAACACTTCAGCAGCAATCTTGGAAAGTTCTTTTTTAGTAGTGATTTTCATACTTTTACCATCGCGAGATGGAATTTGTATTTGTTCATCTTTTTTTATACTTGATGGTTTTGCTGCACAATATTGTTTTTTAAAATTTTCCGCTACGTTCCATGTAGTTTTGTAATACGCACATATTTCACGAGTTATAAGGTCACTACCTATGTCTATATCATTGCTAAAAAACTCTTGAGTATGTTTTATGTTACCATCACTATAAATTATAGTACCTATTGTTTGTCCATTAAAATCTATCAATAAACTTCCAAGTTTACGTTCTTCAAGTTCGGTTACAAGTTCACCCACAGAAATAAGGCCATAAACAACCCTTTCTAAAGTATAATTAGCATTATGTAATACTCTTTCTATATTTCTAAGAAACGAAGAATATGCTATTACTGCATGTGCATCAACTTCTAACATTCCTCCTTCCATACCAACCGGATTTTTAATCCCAGGTTGACCATCTATTATATAGTTCTGGGGTATCACATCTATAATCTCACGTTCAGCAGATAATCTTAAACTTTTTATTGCATGTTCAATAACTTTTTCTTGGTCTTCTACAGTAATGGTTCTGTCGGAAGAAGTTATCGGTATTTGAGCGTGGGTGTTGTAAGTATTCACAAATCGTCCACGAACACCTACAATAATTTTTACTCTATTAGTTTTAGCAGAAGTTTCTAACTCTCCAACTAATTCCGAAATAACCTCACTCGCTTTCTCTACATCTTTAATCACACCCGAAGTAAACGCCTCTTTATCTATTACTTGTTTGCCATCTAATATTTCTATTTTCTCAGTTTCAAAATCGCATCGTCCTACCACACCAGTTACACGACCCGAACCTATATCTAAACCACAATAAATTTCTTCCTTTGGCATAAAGTATCCTTTTTAACAATAGATTGTTTTTTATATATAATTTATTCATTTAAATTTTCAATAAAATCAAAATTTTCAACTAAAAAAGTGTGTTCTTAAAAACTAATTAAACTTCTGTAGGGTATTTGACATTAAATATATTTTACCATCAGACAACAACCGCGCATCTATATCAACATTGTTAGCATAACATAACCTGATTGTTTTATCTAACCTTTTAGTATCTATTGTATCAATTTTTTTATCTAACAATATTCTTTTAGAGTTGTTCATTACCAAAATATACTTGTTTTTATCAAAAATTATCTCATTTATATAACCTATATTTTCTGTTTCATAAAGATAAGAAAATAATTTAGTTACACCGTGAATTTGTTCTTCATATTCACTATTTTGAGATGTGAATTTTATAATTTTATTTTTATAACTTCTTTCATCATACAACCAAAATCGTTTCCCAGTTATGGTATAATAAATATTCTTTTTAGGAAAAGATGAAACAGAATAAAAAATTGGAGTTTCGCAAAATATCATAAGAGATATTTTTTTTGGTAGTTGATACTTCATTTTTATATTTTTTATCTCTGGAAAAGTATAAATAATTTCTTTCAACCGTGAGGTTACGTTTAACAATGTAACCTGCCTTTTTTGTAATTTGTCAATTATTATTTCGTTAGGTAAAGTAGTAAAATTTTTTTCAATTTTTATATCATCTATTGATAAAATTTTATTTAACGGTAGAGTTATTATGAATAAATACCCGTACTTCAATACTAAATAACTACATGGTAATAAAACAGACAAACATATACCGAACATTATTCTTTTAATTCTGGTTTTACGTGAATACTTTACCTTAAAATAATATTTCTTCATAAATATTTTTTTAACGAGAGAGATATAATCTGTTTTAGCATACTAAGGAAACTAATACCGCAACTTTTTGCTGATTCTGGTAAAAGAGAGACTTCAGTCATACCCGGAATAGTATTTATTTCCAATACATAAGGTTGACGTTTTTTTTCGTCTACAATAAAATCTACCCGAGAAACTACTTCACAACCTACAACTTTAACAGCCTTTAAAGCCAATTCTTCTATCTTTTTATACATTTTTTTATCAATTCTCGGTGGAATTATATGAGTTGAACCACCAGATTTATATTTTGATGCATAATCATAATATTTATTCAAATTTGCTTGAATTTCAATCAAAGGTAATACTTTATTGCCTAATATTGGCGCAGTGATTTCTTTACCGAGGATATATTGTTCTACAATTATTTCTTTATCATATTTAAACGCTGATTTTATTGCCTTAGGCAAAGCAGTAATGTTTTCTACAACAGTAACTCCTATAGTAGACCCTTCATTACACGGTTTCACAATCACAGGTAAACAAATGTTTTTTTCTTTTAACATTTTTTTTATACTAAAATTGTCATTATCTTTTTTATTTATCCAAATCCAATTTGGTGTAGGAATATTGTTGCTTACAAAAATACTTTTGGCATAATGTTTATTCATTGCAATACTACTAGAAATAGCATCAGAACCTGTATATTTAATATTTAAAGCATCAAGTAAAGATTGTAACTTTCCATCTTCACCAAATTTACCATGTAGTGCAATAAAAACTATATCTACACGTTTTCTTTTTAATTTTAAAATTTCTTGTAAAAAATTATTTTTACGAATATCTATGAGTTCTACAATATAATTTCTATCTTGAGACAAAGCTTGGTATACAGCTTTTCCTGTTTTTAAACTTATTTCTCGTTCTGAAGAAAAACCACCATATAATATAGCTACTTTAAGTCTACTCATAATTTTATATTGACCAATTTTATTTCTGGCTCAAGTTTTACTTTATATTTCTTTTTTACTACGGAAATTATATGTTTTATAATTTTGACAAAATCTTTAGAAGTTGCGTTATTTTTGTTTATTATAAAATTTGCATGTTGAGTTGAGACATACGCATCTCCACATTGAAATCCCTTAAGGTTGCATTTATCAATTAACATAGCAGCAGTATATTTGTGGTTTTCAGGATTTTTAAAAATACAACCTGCGTTAAAAGTTCCTAAAGGTTGTGTTTTTGCTCTGGTAAGCAAAACTTCGGTGATCCTTTTTTGCAGTTCTTCTTTATTTCCTTCTCTAAGATTAAATACACTTGAAAGTATTACAAAATTTTCCAACCCGCTTCTACGATAGCCAAAATTTATCTCCTCTTTATACAATTTTATCACTCCATATTGTGGGTTAGATATACTTAACACTTCTATAAACTCAAGATTGTCTGAGATTGTAGAATTTTTTGTTCCTGCGTTCATCATTATAGCACCGCCAACAGTCCCCGGAATACCAAACAACTCTTCTAACCCGGATAACGAATTATCTACAGCAAATTTTATCAACATAGCTAACATTACACCAGCACCTGCATAAATTTTTTTTTCTTGTATCAACTTTAACTCTCTAAATTCGTCGCGCAATTTGACTATGACACCGGCAAACCCTTCATCTGAAATTAACAAATTTGATCCAGCACCTATTACTAAAAAAGGTAATTTATACTTTCTTACTATCTCTAAAACAGAAATTAATTCTTTAGTATTTCTTACATTAACAAAAAACTTTGCAGGCCCTCCAATATGTAGCGTAGTATGCTGTTTCAACATTTCGTTCGTACGAACATCTATGTTCAATTGGTGTAATTCTTTAAGAACTTTTGACTCCGTACTTTTGGATAATTTCTTCACCGATTTTATATACACTCCCTGCACCTAAAGTTAGAATTACTTCATTGCCAGTTAACGAATTGATAAGTTTTTTTTCTGAATACCAGGTTATGTTATAGTTTCTATTTCGCATATCGTCATATATCAACTTTGCTGAAACACCTTTAATAGGTTTTTCATTTGCAGGATAAATTGGTAATAAAAATATTTTATCTTTTTTTGAAAACCCTTTATAAAATTGTTTATACAATAGTTTTGTCCTTGTATATCTATGAGGTTGGAAAATTACAACTATATCTTTATTAACTTTTGTTCTTAAAGCAGACAATGTGTTATAAATTTCTGTAGGATGATGGCCATAATCGTCATATACATCAATAATTTTATTATTAATTTTTATACATCCTTTATATTCTAACCTCCTACCTACACCTTCAAATTCTTCTAATGATGAAGCAATTTTTTTTATCTCTAAACCTGAAATTATTCCACAAGAAATCACCGATAGAGAGTTTAAAACATTATGTAATCCTGGAATCTTAAGTTTTATTTTTGTTATAAACTTATCTTGATAGTACACATTGAATTCTGTATAATCGTTATAAAATTCAATTTCTTTTGCAAAAAAATTGTTCTTAGGGTTTAAACCATAAGTATAAAATTTTCTATGTATAGATGGTAACAAACTTCTTATATTTTTATCATCTCCATAAAGGACATTAAAACCATAAAATGGAACAGAATTAAAATGTTCTATAAATGCATTTTTTAAATAATTCATATTACCATAGTAATCTAAATGGTCATTATCAATATTTGTGCAAATCACTATATATGGCGAAAGTTTTAAAAATGAACCATCACTCTCGTCAGACTCTACAACTATAAACTCGCCTTTGCCAATTTTTGCTCCTGTACCAATATTCATAAACTTACCTCCGACAACTATCGTAGGATCATAACCACACTTGTCTAACATTAAACCCATCATTGAAGTTGTGGTAGTTTTCCCATGTGTACCACAAACACTTATTGTATACTTTAATCTTGCAATTTCAGCCAACATTTCAATTCGCGGGATTACCGGTATCTTTTTCTTTCTTGCAACAACAAGTTCCGGATTATTAGATTTTATTGCTGAAGAATAAACAACAACATCTACATCATCGTCAACATTTTTTTGGCTATGACGACCATAATATATTTTAGCACCTAAATTTTCTAACCTTAAAGTAATCTCGCTTTTTTTTAGATCAGAACCAGTAATTCTATTGCCTAAATTTAACAACACTTCAGCAATACCGCTCATCCCACTACCACCAATACCTACAAAATGTATTTTATTCGGTTTATTAAAAAAGTTTAACATTGGTTTATTTTCCCCCGAGTTACTGTCGTTTTTATCCCACCACGAATGTTAAATTCTAATTCTACATACAACTGTTTTGGAGACAACAATTTAATCAGGTCTTCATAAATTTTGTTTACTACGGATTCGTGAACAATACCCACATTTCTAAAACTTTGTAAATAGTATTTTAAAGATTTTAGTTCAACACAATATTTTTTAGGAATATATTTTATCCTCAATGTTGCGAAATCTGGCAATTTACTCCACGGACATACACAGGTAAACTCTTTAGTTTCAATTTCTATAATTATATCCTTTCCTTGATATTCGTATTCTATCCGAGATAACAATTCAGGCGAAATCTTATCAAATACAGGCTTCATTTTTATATCCTCTTTATTTTTTGATTTAAATTTTATTCACTGAGAATAAATTTCATATTTTTTATATCATATTTTTTTTCTTCAAAAAATTTTTTTGCACTGCCATTACGAATAGATATTTCAATATATCCATAAGAGTTCGGAATTGCTAAAAGGTTGTTAATATTAACTTCAGAATAAGATTTCACCACAGGTATTGTAATTTTACATTTGCCAAATTCAGAGATTACTTTATACTTTATATTTTTTTTAAGCAAACTTTCTTCTAAATTTGTAACTATATTTCCAAAATGGTCATAAAAGATATATTGACCTATAAAACACTTATTTTTGATTTTAACTTTGGGTAAATTTAATTTGTAGACACACGATAATTCAATTTTTTTAAGTATATCTTTTAATTGTTTACCTTTTGATAAATATGCAGATATTGGAGCAAAAATATCTCTTCCGTGAAAAGTATAGCTTATAGGAAAAAGGAAATATTTTTTATTAGTATCATTTAATGGAGCGACTTCGTATACATTTAGTATCTTTTCTTTTTCTATGACTTTACTTATTATTCCATTGTTGGGAACAATAAATTTATACTTTTGAGTTTCTACAATTATAATATTTCTTTCACTTCCTACCCCGGGGTCTATTACACAAACAAAAATACTCCCTTTAGGAAAATATTTATAACTTCCTGCCAAAACATAGGCAGATTGTAAAACGTTTTGTGGTTCTATATTATGTGTCAAATCGATTATTTCCACTTTAGGATTTATAGATTTTATTACTCCTTTCATTACTCCAACATAACTGTCATTGCCAAAATCTGTCATCAAAATTATGTATTTAAAATTTTTTTTACCCATGATTTTACTTCTGAAAAAACTTCGTTAAAATTTTTTTTATTAAGTACAAGAAGTTTTGAATCACTAAACCGTTTCACATCGTCAATAAACGGATGAGAATTGTATCTCAATGTGGCTAACAGGTAATTTCTTTTCTGCAAAATTTCCGTTATTAACTTACAGAAATCCAGAGATAAACATTCCATTGAACCTATCTCATCAATTACTATTATTTTTTCTTTTTCAATATCGTTATTTAAATACTCACTTATTAATTTGATACCTTTTTGAAATAGTGCGTCTATAAAAACATCATATTTTTTGTAATGCTGTAGGTTGGAACTATTCTTAAGTTCAGCTATGTTTTTATAGCTATGTTTTAATGCAAATATTTCTTCTTGCTTGTTCGTATTTATTATCTTAAATCCTATCCGAACATTATTATCTAAAATATCTTCAGTATAAAATCCAACAAATTTATCAGGGTAAGTTTCAGATATTACTTTTTTTACCAAAGTTGTTTTACCAACTCTAGGCATACCTGTAATAAACAAATTTCTCGGAAGAAAGAAATTACTCATCTTATGTTCCACAAAATTTTATGCATTTGTGGAATTATATAAATATGGTTTACTTTTTCTTTAAATAACTGAAATAACATTGCTGTGTTGAAAAATAACCTTTTTTTATAAACCTCGTTTTTATACGAATTTGTCTCAGGTTGTAATACAATGCAGTTTATTTTATTATTTAATAATCTCTTTAATAAAGCCAAAGTTTCTTGTGAATATACTTTTGGTAAAACAACTAATTTAAGAAAAAAAATTTTTTTATGCTGAAGACATATTTTTATTGTTTTTATACATTCTGGTATTATATTTCTTTTTTTTATATCTTCCTCAGGAAGTTTTAGGTTTACAGCTACAATATCTATATACTTAATAATTTTTTTTAATTTCTGAGGTAAAGAACTGTTCGTTTCCAAATATACTTTTATTTTCTGGCCATTTATGGATAAACAATTTTCCCGATATAAACTTTTTAACAATAAAGGTAAACCATCTTGCAACAATGGTTCTCCGCCAGTAAAAGATAAATGTAATGGTTTATATTTTGTTATCATTTCTTTTATTTTTTTTACTAAAGATGGCAATGACATTTTTTCAGCAGAAAAAATTTTTTGCGAATATAAAGTATCACAATAATAACAGTTCAAATTGCAACCTGAAAACCTAACAAACACTGTAGGTGTTGAAAAATAAATACCCTCAGCTTGATAAGAAAAAAATATTTCATTTACATAAAATATATTGTTCTTTGGCATATTCTATTTTGTCAACGGATCTTTTATTCCTGCTTTTTTAAATCCATTAGCACGTAATCTACAAGCATCACATACACCACAAGGTTTTCTTTTACCCTGGTAACAACTCCAGGTAAGTTCTAACGGTACTTTAAGTTTTACTGCTAAAGTTACTATTTGGTCTTTAGAAAAATTTATCAACGGAGCAACTATTTTTATTTTTTTATTTTTAAGTTTTAACCCTGTACCTATATTTGCCATTTTTTGGAATGATTTTATAAACTCTAACCGACAATCTGGATAACCAGAGAAATCTATTTGGTTTGCACCATAAAAAATATATTCTGCTGATAAAACTTCTGCAAGAGAGACTGCATAACTTAGAAAAATTATATTCCGTGCAGGAACATATGTTGAAGGAAGGTAAGGTTCAGTATTTTTTTTAAAATCTGTATGTTTAGGAATAGGCAATCTTGTATCTAATAAAGAACTTCCTTTCCAAGGAAAAGATATTTTTACTACATAATATTTACATTTTGCATATTGTGCAATTTTTTTTGCTGAATAAATTTCTTTTTTATGTCGCTGACCATAGTCAAAAATTAAACAAGTTGGGTTATATTTTTGGGACAACACGTAGAACAACGTTGTAGTGGAATCTAACCCTCCTGAAAGAAGTACAACACATTTTTTATTCTTCATAACTTGCATATTGTGTAGGTGTTTCCCATACAATAATTTTTAATTTGTTTATTTTGTATTTCTTTACTTTATTAAAAATTTTTTTATGTAAATACCGTGCAATATTTTCTGCTGTTGGTTGGTGGGAAGAAAAATATTTTATGTCATTTAAATATTTATGGTCTAATTCAGACACAACATCGTTAACAATAAGTTTTAACTTGTTGAAATCTATTACCATAGAATTTTTATTTATTGTTTTGCTTTTTGCTATTACAGCTATTTTCCAGTTATGACCATGCAAATTCTCACATTTGCCATTATAGGAGATTAACCTGTGTGCTGAGGAAAATTGTGTTTCTACATATACTTCATAAATTTTAGAACTCATACATTTTCTACTACAACTTTTTTAACAAAATTTATTTTTTTACCAATTAACCATGAGGAGATTAACTTAAATTTTTGTGGGTCATCTGTTACATAGAATTTAAGTTTACCTAAAACATTCTTATTGTGAGGGATGTTTAGCATATTATATCTTTTTAATGTTTCATAAACAAACTTTGCAGTTTCTTCAGCAGAATCAACAAGTGTTACTTGTGGACCCATAACTTCTTTCAAAATTGTTTTTATCGCAGGATAATGAGTACACCCTAAAACTAATACATCAACATTTTTCTGTTTTAATACGGATAAATACTCTGTTGCAACGTATCTAAGTATATTTTCATGGTTGATGATTCTATAATAATCCAGTTTTTTATGTTGGATATGATACCCTTTTTCTTGGTACAATCTATCAATCCATCCTTCTTCAATCAATGGAACAAATAAAGGACAAGCAACAGATATAACTGATTTCTTTTTTTTACTTAGTGAAATAATTGTTTTTTTATATATTCCACTTTTTATTGTAGCTGGGGTACCTATAACTCCTATTCTATTATTCTTAGTTTCTTGTATTGCCTTTATTGCTCCAGGTAGTATCACTCCAACTACAGGAATTGTGTTCAACATTTTTTTTAATACTGGTAACGCATAAGAAGAGGAAGTATTACAAGCGACAACTAATAGCTTTATTTTAAATTTTAACAAAAAATTTGTGTTTTCTATAGAATATCTTATAATTGTCTCTTTTGACTTTGTACCATAAGGAACTCTTGCTGTATCACCAAGATAAACTATATTCTCATATGGTAGAATGCGATGGATTTCTTTAACAACATTGACCCCACCTATTCCTGAATCAAAAATTCCTATAGGATTTTTATTTATTTTGTTTTTGAGAGACATAATTTTTAATTCCTGCATATATTCCGTTAGCAATGGCAATTTGAATTTCTTTTTTATTGAGTTTAATTTCTTCTACAGGATGTGAGATAAATCCACATTCTACGAGTACTGCAGGCATTTGTGCTCCACGAAGAACATAAAATCCTGCTTGTTTTACCCCACGGTTAACAAATTGAGTTCGTTCAATGACCTCTTTCGTAATTAAACTACACAATTTTGATGATTCGTTCATAAATTCATTTACTACCATTGACCATAACAATTTTTGTAACTTTTCTAATTCAGGCGTTTTTTTCTCAAACTTTACGACTTCGTTTTCTAATTTCTCTGTAGCAACAGCGTCAGGGTCTGTTGCTGTCTCTGACAAAAAATATATTTCAAACCCTCTTACATCACCCCTAGGTTTTTCAGCAGCATTGCAGTGAATTGAGATAAATATATCAGCATTTTTATCATTAGCAAACTTAGTCCGTTCTACTAACGGAATAAAAATATCTTCTTCGCGAGTTAGATAAACTTCATATCCATCATTTATTAACATATCTCTAAGATATTTTGCAATGGCTAAATTGATATCTTTTTCTTTAGTTCCATTAGGACCTATTGCTCCCGGATCTTCACCGCCATGACCAGGATCTATTACTATAATTTGTTTTTTATTTATAAAAACATTTTCTTGTGGTAAATTTGTATTAGACGAAACTACAACATTTTCATAATTGGAAGTTGCCAAGTAACTAGAAGAAGTGTAAACTTCAGTTAGACCTTCATTTTTTGCATATACCAACTCTTTTGTTTTTTCAATTTCTAAAACTAATTTTTCTTTAAATTCCTGTTTTGAAATTTTAACATTTAAATCTGTTAGATGAATTCTCGCTGTTACATTACCGTTGTGAGGTTTCAGAGATATTTTTGAGACAATTCCTGATAAAATATTATATTCTTTGGGACTAATTCTGCCACCGAAAAAAGTAATATTTATTGCACGGTCATCATAAAAATATTCATAATGCACATACTGTTTAAAACTAAAATGTATCTTTGCATAATCTATAGTTACATAATAATCTAACCATATATTATCTACAAAATTTACAATTAAAATATCTTGTTCTTTTTTTAACTGTATTTCTGCATTTAATATGGAAGAAAACTCTGGTAAAAAGAAAATTGATAAAGGAATGTAAGTTCTGTTTTTAACAAACATTATTTCAGAAGACAAATATATTCTTTTATTCCTGTGAATAAAATAATTACGACCTAAGTAAAAATATAACTTTTCTCCGCGATAGTTAAAACTAATATAACCTGAGGATGAATAATATGTTAATGTAGCATAAAATATTTTGGCTAAATCTTGTAGTAAGATATATTGTTGTTTATGAATTTTATATATTGGAACTTCTATTATTTTTTCTGTATTAACAATAACAGTTATTTTATAAAATAACTTTACTTGTTGATTTTTACTCGCAGAAGATAAAGATACAATTACAATCCAAAGTAAGAAAGTATAGAAAATACGATTTTTATAGAGGAGTTGGTTATAAATTGAATAAAATATTTTCACTCACTAAAAAAATACATTTTGTTTAGAATAGTCTGTATGTGTTGTGTCTTTATCTTACGACAATGGATTCTAACCCAGTTCTTGAAGAAAAAATTGTCAATGCGATTGTTGTTAGGACAAAGATTATTGCAATTATTAAAGTAACTTTTTTTAAAAACATAGAACCTGCAGAAGAAGAAAACACTTGGTCAATTCCGCCCCCACCAAAAATTCCACCAAGACCGCCCATTTGTCCTAACTGTAATAATATTATTCCAATTAGTAATATACAAACAATTACATGAATAATATAAATTAAGGTATACATATAAACTGTTCCTCTTTATTTATCTTGCAAAACTTCAATTCCGGGCAACGACTTTCCTTCTAAAAGTTCCAAACTTGCCCCCCCGCCAGTAGAAATATGAGATATACTATCTTCTACAGCAAACTTCTTAACTGCAGACACAGAATCGCCACCACCTACTACACTTGTTGCACCTTTTTTTGTTGCTTCAGCAACAAGTAAAGCAATATCTTTTGTCCCTTGTTGAAATTTTTCTATTTCAAACACTCCCATGGGACCGTTCCATACTATAGTTTTTGCAGAAGTTATTATGTTGGCTACTCTTGAAATACTATTAGGGCCAACATCTACACCAATATAACCCTCAGGAATATCCGGTGTATCACAATGTTTAACTTGGGCATCATCTGCAATTTTATCTGCTATAATGTGGTCAATAGGAAGAAATATTCTTACATTTTTCATTTCTGCTTTTTTTAACAGTTCTTTAGCGAGGTCAATTTTGTCTTTTTCTACCAATGAGTTTCCTGTTGAAATACCTTTTGAAGAAAGAAAAGTATAAGCCATTGCACCACCAATGATTATTACATCTACTTTATTTATCAGGTTTTCAATTACACCAATTTTGTCAGAAACCTTTGCTCCACCAAGAATCGCTACAAACGGTCGTTCTGGAGAATAGAGTATTTTATCAAAATATTTAATTTCTTTCTCTAAAAGGAACCCACATACTGAAGGTAAAAGTTTAGCAACTGCATGAGTAGAAGTGTGTGCTCTATGAACAGAACCAAACGCATCTTGCACAAACACGCCATCAGGACCTACTAAAGAAACAAGTTCTTTAGCAAATTCAGGGTCATCTTTTTCTTCTCTTGGGTCAAACCGTATATTTTCTAACAACATTATTTCTCCTGAAGACAATTTCTCAGCCATAGATTTTGTTTCGTTGTCTACAATACCTTTCGCCATTAATACAGGTTTATTTAAAAGTTGTTCTAAACGTTTAGCTACAGGTGCAAGAGAATATTTAGCTTCAGGTTTACCTTTAGGCCTACCTAAATGGCTCATTAAAATAATAGCACAGTTTTGTTCTAAGAGATATTTTATTGTAGGTAAGGATTCTTTTATTCGTGTATCGTCTTCAATTTCTCCTTTTTCATTTATTGGAACATTATAATCCACTCGCATAAGGATTTTTTTATTTTTTAAATCTACATCTTTAACTGTTTTTTTCATAGTTTAACCCTCTTTTCTTATTAAAATTTTGAGCAATTATAATCCTTTTTTTATCATGTAAAGTATCAAATCTACTACTCTATTTGAATATCCCCATTCATTGTCGTACCAAGAGAGAACTTTTACTAAATTTCCTTCAATAACTTTCGTAGAAAGTGCATCAACTATAGAACTCGCTGTGGTATGGTTGAAATCAGCTGATACCAAAGGTTCCTCACAATATTCTAAAATACCTTTCAATGTAGTCTCAGCATATTTTTTAAGTGCAGAATTAATTTCTTCAACAGAAGCAGGTTTTGATAATACGGCAGTAAAATCTACTACAGAAACATTTGCTACTGGTACACGGATTGCAAACCCGTCAAGTTTACCTTTTAATTCCGGTATTACTCTTCCAATTGCTTTTGCAGCACCGGTAGTTGTGGGTATCATAGAAACTGCAGCAGCACGTGCTCTACGTAAATCAGAATGTAACATATCTAAAACTCTCTGGTCGTTAGTATATGCATGAACTGTGGTCATTAAACCTTTTTCAATACCCCAGTTTTCATGTAACACTTTTACTATAGGTGCTAAACAGTTTGTAGTACAAGAAGCGTTAGATACTACATGGTGATTTAAAGGGTCATATTTATCTTCGTTAACACCCATAACTATCGTTATATCTTCACCTTCAGCAGGTGCTGTAATAATAACTTTTTTAGCACCTCCTTTAGTAATATGATTTTCTGCTCCTTTTACCATTTTACCTTTTTTATTTACTCCATCTTTTTTAACAGTAAACAATCCTGTAGATTCTACAACAATTTCTACCCCGACATCTTTCCACGGAAGTTCAGCAGGATCTGATTTTTTAAACACTTTAATTTCTTTACCATCAATTGAAATAACATCTTCTGAAACAACTTTTACTTCGTTATTCAATCTTCCGTGGACAGAATCATATTTTAACAGATGTGCATTAGTTTTTGCATCAGCAAGGTCGTTTATTGCTACTAACTCTAAATTTGGATCATTTCTTTCTATTATTGCTCTTGCGACTAGCCTACCTATTCTACCAAATCCGTTTATACCTATTTTTGTCATAGTTTTATCTCCTTTCTTCTTTTAGATTATAATATTTATTATAAATTTCTGGAAGATGTGTTCTAACTAACTCTAACATTTCTTCATCAGAGATATCACTAATACGATATTTGTTATTGTATTGATCGTCAATCCATTCTTTGATTTTCAAAACACCAGGATGAGTTTTAGATATCCATTCATTTTCTGGAATTTTTAGTCGCGAATTAATCCAATAAACAATACCTGCAACACCTGATTTGTCACTTATTCCAACTTCAGGTTTACGTTTTAATATTTTTTCAGTATCAAAAATATTATATATTTCTTCATATTTCAACAACCCGTCTGCATGAATACCAGCACGAGTTTTAACAAAATTTGCTCCTACAAAAGGCTGGTTTGGCGGAATTTTATACCCGATCTTTTCTTCAAAATATCTTGCAATATCTGTTATAACAGAAAGGTTCATACCATTCTCTTCTCCACGCAATGCCACATATTCAATACATAAAGCTTCTATAGGTGTATTTCCAGTACGTTCTCCTATACCTAACAAAGAACCGTTAGCTGCAGAACAACCGTATAACCATGCAGTAGTAGCGTTCACTACACCGAAATAAAAATCGTTATGTCCGTGCCATTCTAACCATTCTGAAGGGACACCGGCTAACCGTGTCATCCCATAGATAATTCCGGGAACACTACGTGGTAACGACGCACCGGGATATGTTACACCATAACCTAAAGTGTCACAAAGCCGAATTTTTATTGGCGTTTTTGACTCGTGTGCAAGTTTCATTAACTGTCGTGCAAACGGTATTACGAAACCATAAAAATCTGCTCTTGTAATATCTTCAAAATGTAGTCGTGGTATAATTCCGTTTTCAATAGCCTGTTGTGCAATTTTAAGATATTGTTCAACAGCCTGTTTTCTTGTCATTTTAAGTTTATAAAAAATATGATAATCTGAAACAGAAGTTAAAATTCCGGTTTCTTTTATACCTATCTGTTTTACCAATTTGAAATCTTCTTCATTAGCCCTTATCCAAGCAGTTATTTCTGGATATTTTAAACCTAATTTTTTACATTCTTCAATTGCTTTTCTATCTTTTGGAGTATAGACAAAAAATTCTGTTTGTCTGATAACACCGTTAGGCCCACCTAATTCTGACATCATTTTGAACAAATCTACAATCTGTTCCACTGTAAAATTTGAGAACCCTTGTTGACCATCACGAAATGTTGTATCTGTAATCCATATTTCTTCTGCAGGGTTCATTGGGACCAATCTATGGTTAAACGGTATCTTAGGAATTTCATCATAAGAAAAAATGTCCCGAAATAAGTTTGGCTCTTTTACATCCTGTAACTCATATTTATATTCATCTTGTTCTAATGTTCGACGATATCTATTAAATCTTAGAACCATTTTTAACCTCCCCAAAAAATTATTTTTTTACAATTTTATATTTGCCTAAGTTTCTATATTTTTTGTATCTTTTTTTAACTAACGTATCTATATCTATAGACATCAACTGTTTAACATTCTTCTGTATACTTTGTTTAACATTTTTTATTGTCAGTTGAACATCCTTATGTGCGCCACCTAACGGTTCCGGAATAATTTCGTCTACCACACCTAATTCATACAAATCCTGTGCAGTAAGTTTTAACGCTTCAGCAGCCTGTTGCCATTTAGTAGAATCACGAAAAAGTATAGATGCACACCCTTCAGGAGAAATTACAGAATAGTACGCATTTTCCAACATTAACAACCTATCACCTACACCTATACCTAATGCGCCACCTGACCCTCCTTCACCAATTACAATACATATTATTGGTGTTTTCAAACTACTCATTTGTTCTAAATTTTTTGCTATAGCCTCTGCTTGACCACGTTCTTCTGCACCAATTCCAGGATATGCTCCCGGTGTGTCAATAAATGTTATTATTGGCATATTAAACTTTTCTGCAAGTTTCATTATACGCAATGCCTTCCTATATCCTTCAGGATGCATCATACCAAAATTTCGGTAAATATTTTCTTCCAAAGAACGGCCCTTTTGTTGACCTATCACTGCTACAGAAATATTTTCTTTTTCATCTAAAGAAAGTTCTGCAAAACCGCAAACTACAGATTTATCATCACGGAAATTTCTATCTCCGTGAAGTTCTATAAAATTTTGAAATATACCAGTAATATAATCTAACGAATATGGTCGCTGTGGATGTCGTGCAATTAACACTTTTTGTGCAGGAGTAAGTTTTGTATAAATTTCTTTGGACAAACTCTCACACTTTTTTTGCAATTCAACAATTTGTTTCTTAACTTTTTCGTCAACTACGGGCAATTTTTCTAACTCGCTAATTTGGCGTTTTAATTCTTTTATTGGTGTTTCAAATTCTAAAAAATATTCGGTATTGTCCATAGTCTTCAGGCCTCAGATTTACTCAGATTTAAAGGAATTTAAAACAATAATTGAGTCTCACTTGACGGTCAATGTTATACTTCTCTTCTTGTGAATACAGATCCATAAAAATTAAGTCTAGTGAAAACTTATCTCCTAACAGAAAACTTAAACCTGAATTTATGTGTTGTAATTTGGTGTTTCCAATATTTTCCCATTCTGCAATTATAGTAAGCACATCTTTTATTATACATCTTATTCCGAGAAAACCCACTAATCTATTTTTAGCTTCATACCGTAGTACATTTATTCCAAAATCTGTAACAAACCCTTTAAAATCTTTAGAAAATACTAAAAAAATATTTTTCGCAGGAAAAAAAGAATTAGAAAAATTATACTCTTGACCATCATAACCCAAAGCCACTGCAGGAAAATATTTCGTCCCGTCAAAAACTCGCCATTTGAAATAAAACTGTGGGTCTCGTAAAACAGGTTCTTCTTTACCTACCAATTTTTCAACATCTATACTACCACCAAAATTTAATCTGTTAAACGGAGCAAACAGTATTCTTGAGATTATTCCACCATGAGAATACAATCTTGAAAAAAACATACCAACACCATAATCTACCGATTCTGCAGTTGGAACGTTAATACAATCAACCATTGTTAAAGAAGAACCAAGCCAAGCTACGTTCAATATTAATAAAGATAATAAAACTATAATTCTAAACATAATTCTTAAGGTTTCTTTTCAGGTGTAGTAGTTTTTGTTGTTGGTTTAGGTAATTTTGATTCAAGCCGTTGAATCGCAAGTTGTAACAATGTTTTAACATATGGTGACTGTTCTGTTTTTTCCATTGATTTTAACATTTTTAATGATTCTTCATCACCCACGTTCCCAATAGCGTTTATTGATAAAATTTTTATTGTTTCGTCAGAACTTTTTAACCCTTGTTTTATTGTAGGTAATACAGTGACATCGTTGTTTATCTGTGCTAACCCTATTGCAGAATAAATCTTGATTTTCTCAGATTTTGTAGTGGTATACAAATTTTTTAACTTCTCTACGCTCTTTTTATCTGTTGTTTCTATTAATATTCTGATTATATCTATAATAAGATTTTCATCTTGTTCTGTGTCCAACATATCACGAAAAATTTCAGAAACTTCCGGAACCTGAATTTTACCTAAAGCAAAAACTATACTCTTTTTCAGATTAATGTCCGGTTCAGATAGTAAAGATATCATCACTGTAACAGCTTCAGTAGAACGTAAAATACCCAACGTAGAACACGCAGCATACCGAACTGCTGGTGGTGTTGTAGTAGAACTTAAAACTTCAATTAACGGTTTCACTGCTTGCTTACTACCTATATATCCCATAGCAACAGCAACTGACTGTCTCACCTGCGGTTCTTTATCGTTTAACAATATATAACTTAACTCTGGCAGTGCATCTTCTGCTCGTAAAAGACCTAAGGAATCAACTGCTGTTTGTCTTACAAAAGGGTTGTCATCTTTTAACAATTTTTTTAAATATGGAACTGCTCTAAGATCTCTTAAAGTACCTAACTGTTCTGCAGCTTGTCGTCTTACATAAGGGTCTGGGTTAGAAATGTTTTCTATTGCTTGTTGGAACGGGTCAACAGGTTTTTGTTGTTCTACTTCTTGCAAAAAAATTTTAGCTGAATAAACTAAAATTATCAATAAAAGTACTACAAATTTTTTAAATTTTTTTATTTCCATAACATCCCCCTGTTTTTATATCTGAAAAATTATCTACCAATTATATATTTTGTTAATAATACAAAAAAACCCACAATTAAACAATAGTATGAAAAATATTTTAGTTTATTAGTTCTTAACACACGAACAAAAGTTTTCAATGCAAATACACCAAACACAAACGCTGTAACCATACCGTAAAGATAATTTATATTAAACTTTTCATTTAGAGCTATCACTTCTTTCAATTCTAACCCTGTAGCAGCTAAAATTGCTGGAATTGAAATTATGAACACAAATTTTACAGCATCCTCTTTGTTAAAATTTAACAACATTGTGCTACTTAAAGTTGCACCAGAACGAGAAATTCCAGGTAATACTGAAATACCTTGAAATACACCTATAATTAAACTTTGAACCCAGTTGATGTTTATAATTTTATTTTTTTCTTTTTGAACACTAAAATAAATTTTTTCTGACACTAACAACAATATTCCTGTTATTATCAACCCTATAGACGAAACTGTCACTGAAGCAAACACAGGCTCAAAAAATTTTTTTATTATAATTCCTATTATTCCGGTAGGTATTGAAACTAAAATTATATACCATATTATCTTTGGTGTTTTCAAGTAGAATATTATATCTTTAAAAAAAATTGTCACCACAGCACATAAAGTTGAAAAATGTAACAATACGTCAAACAATAACATCGGTTGTTTCAAACCAAAAAATGTCTGTAGAAACACCAAATGTGCAGAACTTGACACTGGCAAAAATTCTGTCAAGGCTTGTAGTAAACCTAATAATGACGATTCAAAAATACTCATAGAAATTATTGATATACACAATATGTTTTATACGCTACTGTAGCAATAAAATTTTTTGCCAACTTTGTGTCCATTTGTTCTGTTAATACCACGACAATAAAATCACCTTTGTTAGTAAACACTATACCAGCATCATGACATATATTTTTCATAAGACCTGTTTTATGTGCAACAACAGTTTCCTGAGGTAAATATTTTGGTATTCTATCAGAAATATTCTGGTTCATCAAAATGTTCAGCATCTCCGTACTTGCTTTTTTAGAAATTAATTCTCCACGATAAATTTTTTCTAACAACAAAGCAATTTCTTCTGCAGTAGTATAATTTTCAACACCTTTATCTCTTAGTCTTAAATCCATAACATACCTGTCCATATTTGTAAATTTCAGACCTAACTGGTTTTTAAATATTGAATTTATACGGTGTAAACCTATACGTTCTGTAATCATATTAGTAGCTATATTATCCGAACAAGTTATCATTAATTTCACAAGTTCTCTTAAAGTAAACTTTGTCCCGTAGCGTAAATGTTTTATTTTCCCGGAACCCCCACTATGGTGATGTTTTTTATATGTAAGCAGTTCGTCTAACGAAAGTTCGTTTTTTTCTGCTAAATAATACACTGCTGCCATAAGCGGTATTTTAACTAAACTTGCAGCCGGTATTTTTATATTTTCGTTAATCTTTACTACTTCTTCAGTTGCAAGGTCTTTGATATAAACTGCAATTTTAGTTTTTTCATCTTTGTTGTGTGAAATGTAATTCATAAGCAATTCCTTTATTAATCCGAACTGTTCTTTTCTTCCCTTCTTCTCAACAAAAGAAGAATATATTTTTGACGCTAAAAAAACTATCACAGTAAAAAATATAAGAAGAAAAAACGATAATACAACTCGTCTGTGAATTAAAGAAAATTTTAGTTTCATTTTTTTCATACTAAAAATTGATTTTTCACTTTACGAATTTTCCTTACTTGTTCAAAAAAATGTGCTAATTTTAACATTTTAGTTTCTTCAAAATGTGGTGCAAGAATTTGTAATCCTATTGGTAAACCATTTTTGTCATACCCACAAGGTATAGAGATCCCCGGCAGTCCCGCAAGATTACACGGTATTGTAAAAATATCCGAAAGATACATTTGTAACGGATTGTTAATTTTCTCGCCCAACTTAAACGCTGTAGTAGGTGTAGTAGGTGAAATTATTAGATCAACTTTACTAAATGCATTTATAAAATCTTGGGTAATAAGATAACGAACATTCTGTGCTTTCGCATAATATGCTTCATAATATCCTGAAGATAACGAATATGTCCCTAGCATAATTCGTCGTTTAACTTCAGCACCAAACCCTATCTCTCGCGTATATCTATACATATTCACTAAAGTAGAATATTCAGAATCTTCCGAATCATAATTTTTGTCTTTATACTTAAACCCATATTTTACACCGTCATACCGTGCAAGGTTAGAAGATGCTTCCGCTGGTGCAAGGATGTAATATGTTGCTACAGCATATTCTGTATGAGGTAACGATATTTCTTCAACTTTAGCACCATAGGTTTCTAAAAGTTTTACTGAATTTAATATTTCTGTTTTAACTTCTTCTTGTATCCCTGAAATAAAATATTCTTTAGGTAAACCTATCTTCAATCCTTTAACATCAGTATCATCACATTTGTCAAGCTCAACTGTATATTTTTCAGGTGGAATATTTACTGAAGTAGAATCTCTCGGATCATATCTGCAGATAATTTCTAATACTGTTGCAGCGTCGTATACTGTTCGTGCAAAAACGCCTATCTGGTCTAAAGAAGAAGCAAACGCCACAAGTCCATACCGTGACACCCGACCATAAGTGGGTTTAACACCTACTACACCGCATAACGCTGCAGGTTGTCGTATTGACCCGCCAGTATCCGAACCTAACGCAACAGGACATTCGCCTGAAGCAACTGCTACTGCAGAACCGCCAGAAGAACCGCCCGGAATCCGTGTTAAGTCATACGGATTTTTTGTAGGACCAAAATACGAAGTTTCCGTAGACGAACCCATTGCAAACTCGTCCATATTAGTTTTACCAACAAAAATTGCTCCAGCAGATTCTAACAATTCTATAACAGTTGCGTTATACGGTGGGTAATAATTTTCTAAAATTTTTGAACCACAAGTTGTCCTAATGTTTTTCATACATATGTTATCTTTAATAGCAATCGGTATTAGAAACATCGCAGCAGAAGATAATTTTTTAGATTCTTGGTTTGAAACTTGTCTTAAAATTTGTTCTTCATCAAACACAGTGATAAACGCGTTTAAATATTTATCAACTTCTTTTATACGAGAAATAAAATTTAATACAATTTCTCTATTTGAAATTTGTCCTTCTTGGATAATTTTTTGTAATTCTTTTACAGTTAAACTAAAAAAATTCATAGTTTTTTGGTTATATAAAAATATAATTTTTATTTCAACAATTTTACAAAGTTTTGTTTATTGGTTTTATAAAAAATTTATCTGGTTGATATTTATTTTTTTGTATTTTTTTTGTATATCCTAAAAAATTATCTTAAGGAGAAACCACAATGAAAAAATTAAAACTCGGTCTACCAAAAGGTTCATTACAACAATCTACATTTGAACTATTTAAAAAAGCAGGATTTAAAATCTATTCTGAAGAAAGACAGTATAAACCTTATTGTGACGATGAAGAACTTGAAATAATTCTATTCCGTGCACAAGAAATACCTAAATATGTCCAAACTGGTAGGTTGGATTGCGGTATAACAGGTTATGATTGGATATTAGAAACAAAATCTAAAGTGAAACAAATCTGTGAACTGGTATATTCAAAATCAGGGTTTAGACCTGTACGTTGGGTTGTTGCAGTACCTGAAGATTCTAAGATAACAAATATTCGTCAACTTAATGGAAAAAGAATTGCCACAGAACTTGTAAACTATGTTAAAAAATATTTTAAACAAAAAAATATTTCAGTAGAAGTAGAATTTTCTTGGGGCGCTACTGAAGTTAAAGTACCTGACATGGTAGATGCTATTGTAGAACTTACAGAAACTGGTACTTCACTCAAAGCAAACAAACTAAAAATTATTGACGAAGTTCTTGTTTCTACTACACGGTTTATTGCAAATTTTGTTTCGTTAAAAGACCCGTGGAAAAAAGAAAAAATACAAAATATTGCTATGTTATTAAAAGGTGCTTTAGAAGCAGAAGGTATGGTAGGATTAAAAATGAACGTCGCTAAAAAAAATTTACCTAAAATAGAAAAAATTCTACCTTCGTTAAAAAATCCTACTATATCAAACCTATCCAATCCTGACTGGGTAGCAATAGAAGTTGTATTAAAAGAATCAGAAGTAAAAAAAATTATCCCTTTGTTGAAAAAGAACGGTGCACAAGGAATTATAGAATATCCATTGAATAAGGTAGTATATTAAAATGAACAAACCAACTGTTGTTCGTGTACGTTTTGCACCTTCACCCACAGGATTTTTACACATTGGCGGATTACGTACAGCACTGTTTAATTATCTTTTCGCACGTAATAACAATGGTAAGTTTATATTAAGGATAGAAGACACTGATAGAACACGTTATGTTGAAGGTGCAACTGAAAATCTTATATCAATTCTTAATTGGAGTGGGCTTGATTATGATGAAGGTCCTTACCTTGATACTCACGGTAAAATTTATCAAAAAGGTGATTATGGACCTTATATTCAATCCCAACGAATTGAAATATATAAAAGATATGCGATGGAACTTCTTAAAAAAGGGTTCGCTTACAGATGTTTTTGTTCTCCACAACGTCTTGAAGAAGTAAGAAAATTACAATTGTTAAACAAACAACCACCTAAATATGACCGACTGTGTAGAAACTTGTCTGAAACAGAATCTAATCGTAGAGCTGCCATAGAACCTTATACCATAAGATTAAAAGTCCCTGATGAAAAAATTGTTTTTACTGACATTATCCGTGATAAAGTAGAATTTGACGGGTCTCTTATTGACGACCAAGTATTATTAAAATCAGATGGTTACCCTACTTACCATTTAGCAAACGTTGTAGATGACCATTTGATGGAAATCACCCATGTAATCCGTGGTGAAGAATGGTTATCTTCAACACCTAAACATATCTTAATTTACAAATATTTAGATTGGCAACCACCACAGTTCGCCCATCTACCACTGTTACTTAATCCAGATAGAAGTAAATTAAGCAAACGTTCTGGCGATGTTGCAGTAGAAGAATACAAAAAAGAAGGATATTTGCCAGAAGCATTATTAAATTATGTTGCGTTACTCGGATGGTCAACAGAAGATTCTCAACAAATTTTTACAAAACAGGAATTAATAGACAAATTTTCTTTATCCAGATGTTCCAAATCACCCGCAATATTTGATAAACAAAAACTTTTATGGATGAACAGTGAATATATTCGTAAAACAGATCCTTATAAACTTATGGAATATTCAATTCCATTTTTTGTTAGTTATGGAATAAAAATTGACATCAATAATTCTGAAATTAAGGAATACATAGTTAAACTTATACAATTAGAACAACAAAAAATTAAATTATTAAAAGACATTCCTTATATGATAGAATTTTTCCTTAAACCTGATACTGAAATAGAATATAAAGAGAATGTGGTAAAAAAATATTTCTATTTAGATACTCAAAAACAAATTTTAATAGAAGTCCGTGATATGTTACAAACTATCACTCAATTTGATAAAACTACTTTAGAACATCAACTACGTAACTTTTGTTCTAATCGAGGGTATAAAACTACAGAAGTGTTTCAGCTTTTACGTGCAGCGGTATCAGGCCGTAGTGAAGGTCCTGGACTTTTTGATTTACTTTTCTTTTTAGGAAAAGAAAGGGTTATCAATAGAATTAATTTAGTGATAAAAAAATTTTTTTTGAACATAAAATAAAAATTTTGGAGGAGATTATATGGAAAAAGAAAACAAAATAAATAAAAATGAACTGTTTTTAGCATTAATTTCGTCGTTAGCATCTACTTGTTGGATGCAACTTGGTAAAGTGCCAAATCCGATAACTAACAAAATAGAACAAGATTTAGAAAATGCTCAAGTGACCATTGAAATGTTACGTGTGTTAAAAGAAAAAACTCAAGGTAATCTTACACCAGAAGAAGAAAGATTTATAGTTACTATAATTTCAGACCTTGAACTAAACTTTGCTGATGAAGTAAAGAAACAACATAACTAATATTGAAATTCTACTGAAGAATTTAATATAAGAAAGCAATTCTTCCGGGATCGTCTAATTGGTAGGACACATGGCTCTGGACCATGGAGTCTACGTTCGAGTCGTAGTCCCGGAGTTGCTAAAGAAAATAAAGTTAAATCTTGGGTTTACAGAAGTATTAGCTGAAAAGTTTTTAATATAATAAATATTTCTTCCTTTTCTTAAGAAAAGCTTTAAGTTCTTCTTCCCATTGAGAGACAATTTTATTTACAGGTTCTCTCTTGATAAGCATTTCACGAATATACGACTTTCCAGCAAGTATATCAAACCCTTCAGGAAGGAAAAACTCGTCTTTGTAAAGTTTTATTACGGAATCTAACATGTGAATACCCAATTCTACTACTTTTAATTTATTTCTATCAACAACTTTAATATATACACCTTCGCACTGCTGACCTTTATATTTATATGCTGTAGGGACAAACTTAACTGGTTCAAACACTACCCCGGGAATATTTCGTGAATTAAGTTCTTCAGCCCAAAGTTTACCATTTATCCATGGAGCACCTACATATTCAAACGGTTTTTCTGTTCCTCTACCTTCAGTAACATTTGTTCCTGCTTCAAAATATGCCACCCCAGGATATAAAATTGCCGCAGATAAACTCCTTATATTAGGTGAAGTATTTACCCAAGGAAGACCTGTCTCATCAAACCACATTTCACGTTTCCATCCTTGCATTTTTATAACTTTTAATTTACAGTTAATTTTATATTCCTTATTAAACATCAATGCTAACTCGCCAATAGTCATCCCGTGACGAACAGCTAAAGGAAAATATGTAGCGAACTGGCCAATAAATTTTTTATCTGTAACATTACCTTCTACATAAACTCCGGTAATTGGGTTAGGCCTGTCTAAAACTACCATCAGTTTATTATTCTCTTTTGCCGCTTCCATACATAAACCTAAAGTTGTTATATAAGTATAAAACCTTGCACCAATATCTTGAATATCAAAAACTAAAACATCAACATTTTTTAACATTTCAGGTGTTGGTTTTTTTATTTTGCCATATAAACTGTAAATAGGTAATCCTGTTTTAGGTTCTGTAGAAACCCCTTCTATAAAAGTGTCTACATTACCATAAAACCCATGTTCTGGAGTAAAAATTGCTACAAGTTTTACATTGGGAGCTTTATATAACAAATCAACAATATGTTCAGCCTTTTTTGTTATTCCTGTGTGGTTAGTTATTAAACCGACATTTTTCTTTCTTAAAATACTAAAATTTTTCTTCTGTAACACCTCTAACCCTGTTAAAACTTCACTATGAATAGATTGTACAACCAACATATACATCAACAATAATTTAAAATATTTGTTCAATGAATATTTTTTAAACATTTAAAATATTTATTCTCTCAGAATTGAGTTTAAAACAGAAATTGTAGACAAGACGGCTAAAAAACTTGTTTTAGGATTATTGGGAGAAGGTATATTTTCAGTCCGAGTATAAATTTCTCCTGCTGAGGAATAAATTGTTACTTCATGGACATTTCTTGTAATATGTTTTGAAGCGACAATTTCTACACTGACTTTCTTAAAATCTCCACATAAAACTGCTAACGTAGCAGCAACATTAATATTTTGTGGGAAATATTTTACAGCATCATAAACATCGCCTTTAAATACAGTCACTGTGTCGTTTTTTAATACTTTAGAATAAATATTTTTATGAGTTAGAAAATATGGTGCTGATAATAAAGTTTTAGTAGGTTTTGTAGTTTTTAAATGTATATGACGAATTTTATCAACTTTTGCAGCTAATAACGCATCACAACCTGCAATTGCGCCTGAAGGAATATGTATTTTGTATCCATTTGAAATAAGTTTTTTATATAATTTGAAATTTTTTATTAACCCGCCTACTGAAAGAATTAAAAGATGTTTTTGTGGAAATTTTTTTATTTGTTGTAATATTTCTGATACAGCAGAAACACTCGCAGATTCTATTATTATATCTGAATTTTTAATCACTTGTTGAATTGTTCTACAGATATGAATAGGAAGATTAACAAAATGTTCAGCCAAAAGGTAAGACTTCTCTTCGTCTATGTCATATACATATACTTTGCCTACATTAGATAAATTAGATTTTAATATTTCAGTAGCAACATTACCACAACCTATTATTCCTAACTTTTTCATTTTAACTTAAATGAAATGAATAATTCAGTTAATGATTGTTGAATATGATTTAGTTTCATTTTTATTTCTTCGCTAGACAACGATTCTATATTAGAAACGATATCGTTAAGTTGAATTTTAATCTTATCAACTTTTTGTTTGTCTTCAGTAATATATTTGTTTAACTTGTTTACCATTTTTTGAAACTCTTGTGCTAAATCTTTTAATTCATCGCTTTTTCTTAGTTTAACTTCAATAGTTAAATCTCCCTCAGCTACAAGATTTATCATTTTCTGTATTACATATATTGGTCCGGTTAAACGATGTAAAAAAAATATTCCTTCTGAAATTATTAGTATTACGATGATAATTGTAACAGTTATTATAGTTTTTAAAATAAGTTTTTTTACCATTATTATCTCTGTAGTAGAAAGATTTTCTAATATTGGAGTTGTACTTATTGACAAGTTTATGAAATAGTATGTAACAAATGCTGTAAGAATTACAATTATCACAGTAACAGCAAGATATTTTAGCTGTAGTTGAGGTTTAATTATAAATTTTCTTCGTTGGAAAAGTTTAGTAAACAAACCAGGTGTGAACATAAAAAAATTATCTTCTTTTTAAAAACTCGTTTGGGTCAATTTTTATCCCGGGACCCATGGTGGTAGAAATGTAAATACTTTTTATATACTCACCTTTTGTTTGGGCAGGTTTTAGTTTTATTATTGTATCTATCAAAGTATAGATATTCTCTATCAGTTTCTGTGTATCAAAAGAGAGCTTGCCTACTGCACAGTGGATAATTCCATATTCATCATTTCTAAATTCTACTCTTCCTTTTTTTATTTCGTTAACAACTTTAGTAATTTCGTTAGTAACAGTTCCTGTTTTAGGGTTTGGCATTAAACCTTTAGGACCGAGAAGTTTCCCAAGTTTTGCTATATCTTTCATCATATCTGGTGTGGTTACTAAAACATCAAACTCTGTCCATCCTTTGGAAATTTTTTCTATAAGTTCTTCACTACCACAATAATCCGCAGCGGACTGTTGTGCTTCTTTGAGTTTTTCACCTTTGGTAATAACACATACACGTGGTGTTTTACCTGTTCCATGAGGTAACACACAAGCTCCACGAACAGTCTGTGAAGATTGTTTAGGATCAATTGTAAGATTTATATGAACTTCCACAGATTCGTCAAATTTGGTTTTTTTTAATTCTTTTAACAACTCTATGGCTTCTTTCGTTTTATATAGTTTAGAATTATCAATCTTACTTTTCATTTCAACTACGCGTCGACTCATAACCTGTTCCTCCTCGTAAAACAACCCTAAATTGACAAACTATTCCTGATCTTCTACGATTTCAACACCCATACTTTTTGCAGTACCTTCTACCATCTTAATTGCTGCTTCTAAATTTGTAGTATTAAGATCTGGCAATTTCATTTTTGCAATTTCTCTAACTTGCCCTTTAGTTATTTTACCAACAACTTCACTACCAGTTTTTCCAGAAGCTTTGGCTATACCAACAATTTTTTTTATCAAAGATGATACTGGTGGTGTCTTAAGGACAAAAGTAAAACTTCGGTCTTCATACACAGTAATAATCACAGGAATTATCATCCCTTGTTCCATATTTTTTGTTTTAGCATTAAACTCGTTACAAAACTGCATTATATTTACTCCGTGTTGACCTAATGCGGGACCTACAGGTGGTGCAGGGTTAGCTTGTCCAGCAGGTATCTGTAGTTTAATTTGTGCTTTGATTTTTTTTGCCATACGGTTGTACACTCCTTAACAATAACTTAAATTTTTTCCACTTGGGTAAAATCAAGTTCAACAGGAGTTGGCCGACCAAAAACTGTTATCATCATTTTGATTTTGCCACGTTCTTCATTTATTTCTTCTATAACTCCATGAAAATGTTTAAATGGTCCTTCAATAATTCTTACAGTATCTCCAACATCAAACTTTCTTGCAACTTTAGGTTGGGAAGATTTTAACTTTTCTACTAAAGATTTTATTGCTTCCACTTCTTTTTTTGACATTTTTTCAGGTTGGTTGCCACCTAAAAAACCTTTAACTCCAGGAACATTTTTTATAAACCAATAGGTTTCAGAATCAAGTATCATACTTACATATATATATCCTTTATATGTTGGTTTTCTTACAACAACTTTTTCACCTTTAGTTATACGTATCTCTTCTTCTTCTGGAACAAGCACAGCAAAAATCTTTTTTTCTATTCCGGCAGTAGATTTTATTTTTTCTTCTATTTGGGACTTAATTGCAACTTCTTTACCTACTTGACAACGAACTATGTACCAATCATGTTCTTCTTGAACAGTTTCAGTTTCTTGTAACGTAGATTTTTCGTTTTCTATCATACTCTACCTCCAAGAAAAAGAGAAACAATCTTGGATAACAAAAAATCTATTATACCCACGTATAATGCTACTATTGTAATTAATATTATTACTACTATTGTGGAACTTATAACTTCTTTTTTTGACAGCCAAGAAACTTTTTTTAATTCTATGTAAGATTCTTGAATAAACTTTATTACAAAATTAAAAAAATTTTTTATATTTTTCATAAATCTCAGATTATATAATCGGGAGCAGGAGGATTTGAACCCCCAGTCCTGGTTTTGGAGACCAGTGGTTTGCCGTTAACCGATGCTCCCATTCAGTAAAATCTATAATTACTTTTCATTCTTTACTCATTTTATGTAAAGTATGTTTTTTACATTTTTTACAATATTTCTTTATTTCAATTTTAAGGTCTTTTTTCTTGTTAGAACTAAAATAATAATTTTTGCTTTTACAAGTGGTGCATTGTAAAACAAATATTATTCTTTCAGCCATAACATATTCCTTTTTATTCAATAATTTCTGTTACTACGCCGGCACCTACTGTACGACCACCTTCACGAATTGCAAACCGTAACTGTTTTTCTAAAGCTATTGGTGTGATAAGTTCTGCTTCTATTTCAACATTATCTCCGGGCATCACCATCTCTACATTTGCCGGAAGTTTTATTGTCCCT